>CAVHKW010000103.1:0-6173 GCA_963636745.1 uncultured Oscillospiraceae bacterium
CTACTGCTTATTCCATTCTCCCCATCTCAGATGGGGGTTTAATCATATTTTGCAATCAGACATTTCAGCAAGTCTACGGCAGAGGTTATAGCATGTGCCTTCACTAAGGTTAACCACTCCACCTGTAATGACAGTTAGCAGCTGTCCGATCTTGTCTGTCGGCATGTTACACTCTCCATAGCAGTAACCGGCAATTGCGGTAATCGAGCTGTCATAAGTCACATCGGAATAATGCTCGGGAGGGATTTCTGCATCGTCGTAATACCTGTACTCTTTTATAACCGGCACGACCTTCATGCCAAGAACATACTTTACTCTGTATTTTCCGTTTTTATTGTTACCTACATTGTAAATCTCATGCTCGCATTTGCCGTCATATTTCTTAAAGATCTTTTCTACATCTTCTTTGGTAAGTGTTTTACCGGCATGACCTTTCTGGCCGCCTTTCTTTCTTTGCGGCGCCCCGTCCTTCTTCTTTTTATCTCTGTCATTATATTCATTCTGAGATTTGGGACGAGTAGGGCTCTGGCCGGGCTGATCCTGAGAGGGAGAAATAGAAGAGTTCTTGGAATTGTTATTAAGTATGGACTTGAGTCTGGCTACCTCGTTCTGTTCCTTACCAAGCTCTTCTCTTAACAACCGCAGTTCCTCGTCCTTTTCTGTAATGGAGGCACGAAGCTTTCTGTTCTCTTCCTTAAGGGTGCGTTCAAGTTTCCACTTTTCCGCATCCTTAGTGCTTATGATGTCGGGAATCTTTACCTTCTCAAGGTATTCTATTCTCTCCAGCGCTTCAGTCAGCTGTTTGAAGATTTCTCCCGATGAGTTTCTCGGCATTCCCATGTTTTATTCTTCCTTCCCGTCCATCATCTTCTCGACAGCAGTCTTGATGTCTTTGACGGTAGACATAAGTTTCCTATTCTCTGAAGTAAGTAGAGAATTCTTTCTAATCTCTTCGGCAAGCTGAAGAGAAAGAACTTCATTCCTTTTGCTTAAATCGTTATAAAGAGCCTTATAGTCTGTGCCGTCTTCCGGCTTTTCTTCTTTCTTCTTTTCCTTTGCAGGCCTTCCTCTTTTCCCCGAAGAGGAGATAATCCCTCCCGTCTTTTCATCGATTCTTCCAAGATAAACTCTTTTGGGTCTGCTCTGTTTCTTCTCGGGATCCCAGATGGCAATTGACTCATATGCGTATGTCACGCCTGACTGATTCTTGTACTTTACAATAGACATTCTTGCCTCCTAGTTACGATTATAGTCTAGTATATGCCTATGAAAAAGTAAATAGAAAAACACTAATTATTTAAGAAATGTATGCCTATTTAAGAGGCAAAATTAAAGGCATGAGAAAAACCCATGCCTCAACATTATTCAAAATACCGCTATCTGTACCCCTAGGGCTGAACTGTTACTCTTCGAGCAGCGCGGAGGCGAATTCAAACCATCCGTCACCGCCGTATCCTTCCGTTATATATGTAGGAAGAGATGAAAATTCTTCCCTCTTGTCCTCGACGCTGTGCATTCCAACAGAGAGGGGGAAATACTCGAAAAGAGGCTCGTCATTGAGTGAATCCCCGAGGTATACTCCCTTTTCAAGGTACTCCTCCTCTTCTATCGAGAGAGCCTGGGTCATGAAGTAGTCGAGAGAGCTCCTCTTGGAGTAATCACCGAACCATGCATTTATATGTATGGAGCTCTCGGAGAAAGATGCACCGAACATCAGGAGAATATTCTTCAGTGTCTTTATTTCAGCTTCGCTCATTCTGCTCTTGTCGTAGGCAACATCGAAAACACGCGCAAACTGATCCGACGAGAATGGATATGGCGATGTATATTCGATGAGCTTCCGTCTCTTCTGGAGGGCCTCGTCTTTTTTAATTACCGGGTTTATGAGAGAGACGATTCCTCCCTCGTCGCTGCGGCAGAGCATAACAGCCCCGCTCTCGCATATTACGGCATCAACAGGCCACTGCCTTATATACCCATCCCCCCAGCCTGCACTTCCTCCCGAGAGAAGGACGATTGTGCGTCCGCTCATCTTCACTTTGTAGAGTGCATCAAGAACATGAGGGTAGAGTTTACCGTCCTTGGTAATGGTATCATCAACGTCGCTGATTACATATTTAATATTCTTCTTCATCTCCTCATCGGGAAATTGAAGCTTCTGTCCCTTTCCGCTCATCGTGTCATTCCCGAGAGAGCCCTGCTCTTGAATACCTGGGTTATGTAGATGATGAAGCTCACGAGAGATGCAGTAGCAGAGAGCGCATAGAAGACGTAGAGCACCCTGCCGTATACCGCAAGATCAAGGGAGGAGAATGTGTCGAGTGCCATATAGACAAAGCTCATCAGCGTCGTCACGGCATAGAGCACGGTCTTGGCCTTCCCGAAAATGTTGGCCGGCATAGCCTTTCCTGCATACTTCGCAAGAAGCATTCTTATAAAGAGGATCGAAAACTCTCTCCAGAGGATAAGGACAAACGCCCAGAGCGGCATTAAGGACGAAGAGAGGAAGCAGACAAAGTATGTTATATGTGTAAGCGTATCGGCAAACGGATCCATAACCTTGCCCAGGTCCGTCACAAGGCCGCAGGTGCGTGCAATCTTTCCGTCAAGGAGATCCGAGAGTTCCGCCACGGCATATATTACAAGCATCATCACAGTGAACACCATCTTATAAGGTGTATACTTCTCGAGAAGAAACACAATAAAGAATACCGGAACAAGAACAAGTCTTGTGACTGTCAATTTATTTGGTAAGTTCATAATCAAACCTCTTCATCAAAGATATAACCGTGAGAATTTTTCTTCAAGATAATTAACAAAATGAGAAGAATCGAGAGAAAAGCCCGTTACACGCTCCATGAGAGTCTTCGGCTCATATACCGCACCCCACTTCCATATGTTCCTGTTCTGCCACTCTGTAATGGGGGAGAAATCACCTTTTTTGAGAGCACTATCGACATTGTCCCTTCCCCCGAGGTCTGAGCACATCCTGTCGTAGAACATGGAGGCATAAATGTTTCCGAGTGCATATGTCGGGAAGTAGCCGAAAGATCCTCCCGCCCAATGGCTGTCCTGGAGGCATCCTTCGCTGTCGTTTTTGACGCTGTAGCGGATTATCTCCTTCGATTCCTCATTCCATACTTCCGGTATATCAGCAACGCAGAGCGTCCCGTCAAAGAGAGCCTTCTCGATTCTGTAGCGGAGAATTATATGAAGCGTGTATGTAAGCTCGTCGGCATTCACCCTTATTGCAGATGGGTGAGGATAGTTGAGAGCAAGAACGAATGTATCGAGGTCTATATTTTCCAACTGCGGCATATAACTCTGCAGTGTCGGATAGAAATACTCCCAGAAAGCATGGGAATGTCCCATTATGTTCTCCCAGAAGCGGGACTGTGACTCATGGAGTCCCATACTTGCGCCTCCGCTGAGCCTTGTTCCCCTTATCTCCTCATTGAGTGCGGCATACTGCTCGTAAAGAGCATGCCCCGTCTCGTGAACTATCGAGAATAGGGGGTCGGTAACGCTTTCATCGGTGAATCTGTTCGTTATTCTTATATCGTCCGAGCCGAGTGTCGTCGTGAAGGGATGTGCTGTCACTCCGATTGCGCCGCGGCTGAAGTCAAAGCCCATGGTGCGGGCGACAAGGCGGCAGAACTCCTCTTCTTTTCTCTCGTCGTACTTTTCATAGAGAAATGAAAGAGGAACACTCTTTCCCTCAAGGCGGTCCATAATGGAGTGTATCGAGGACTCAAGAGACGAGAAAAGTGGATCGAGTGTTTCTGTATTCATTCCCCTCTCGTAGAGGTCGAGAAGAGTGTTGTAAGATCCGTTCCCCAGAGCCTGGGCATATTCCTTATTGAGTGAGACAAGCCTCTTCATAGAACCGCTGAAAATTGACCAGTCGCTCTTTCGTCTTGCCTCCAGCCAGTCTCCGTGGGCGGCGGAGCACGCTTCTGCCATCTCCTTGACAAGTCTCTCGGGAACAAGGGATGAGAGGGTAATATCGCGCTTCCACTCCCTTACGAGGGCGCCTTCTGCATCAGAGAGACTCTTCTCGTCAAGGGTGAAAACAGCCTCCTTCAGGCGTTCGTCTTTCTTAATCCTGTGGGCCGTAAGAGCTAAAAGCGAGAGCTGCTCTCCTCTCTCCTTCTCACCCTTTTCCGGCATAACCGTCTCTTCATCCCAGCCGAGAATCCCTTCGATATTCTCCACTGTTCTCAGCTCTCTGTCCTTCTCTTTTAAATATTCAAGCGCTTCTTTCTCTTTCATGTCGTAAAAAGGGGGCGCTCCCTGAATGAAAGGCCCCCGTTATCCTCTTATATAAATCAGATCTGTTCTTTGTTGTCCACACACTCGTGTACACTCTTGATGAATGTATCGAGAGAAAGGAAATTATCCTGCTTTCCGTTTCTGTATCTGACGGAGACAAGCTTTCCATCCCTCTCCTTCTCGCCCAGGATGAGCATGTAAGGTGTTTTGAGCTTCTGTGCCTTTCTGATCTTTGCGTTCATTCTGTCGTCGGAGAGGTCGAGTGCAACTCTGAAGCCTTCCTTCCTGAGTGCCTCTGCCACTTCCTTTGCATAGTCATATGCGACATCAGCAACCGGGATTACGGCAATCTGATCAGGGCTGAGCCACGGCGGGAATGCTCCTGCATAATGTTCGATGAGAACACCGAAGAATCTTTCAATTGAGCCCAGAAGTGCCCTGTGAATCATATACGGTCTCTTCTCCGTGCCGTCCTTATCGACGAATGTCATACCGAAACGCTCGGGGAGGTTGAAGTCAAACTGTACAGTCGAGAGCTGCCACTCTCTTCCGATTGCGTCCTTGATCTTGAGGTCGATCTTCGGGCCGTAGAAGGCACCGCCGCCTTCATCTATATCGTACTGGAGACCTTCCTTCTCGACAGCCTTCTTCAGAGCCTCTGTAGCTGCATCCCACTTCTCCTTCTCGCCTACGCTCTTCTCGGGCTTTGTCGATATGTATGCGTGTATGTCGTTGAAGCCGAAGGAATGGAGCATATGAAGAGAGAAGCGTAATACTTCCATGATCTCGTCATCCATCTGGTCGGGTGTTACAAAGAGATGTGCATCGTCCTGTGTAAATCCTCTGACTCTCATAAGGCCGTGCAGGGATCCCGCCTTCTCGAATCTGTATACAGTTCCGAGCTCCGCCCAGCGGCACGGAAGGTCACGGTAGCTGCGCTTGCTGTTCTGATAGATCATGATGTGGAACGGACAGTTCATCGGCTTTACATAGTAGTTCGTGTTGTCCATCTCCATAGGAGGATACATGCCGTCCTTGTAGAACCCGAGGTGTCCCGACGTCTCCCAGAGCCAGCTCTTTCCTACATGGGGGGTATATACCATCTCGTAGCCGTTCTTGTAGTGTTCCTCTCTCCAGAACTGTTCGATGACCTGTCTAATTCTTGCTCCCCTCGGATGCCAGTAGACAAGTCCCGGACCCGCCTCTTCGTGGAGTGAGAAGAGATCGAGTTCCTTGCCGAGCTTTCTGTGGTCTCTCTTCTCGACATCTGCAAGATGGTCCATATAAGCCTTGAGATCGGCCTTGCTTCCCCACGCAGTTCCGTAGATACGTGTCAGCATCTTGTTCTTCTCGCTTCCTCTCCAGTAAGCACCTGCAATCGAAAGCAGTTTGAAGCCGTCTGCTGCAAGTTCCTTTGTATTCTTGACATGAGGTCCGCGGCAGAGATCCGTGAAGGCTCCCTGGTTGTAGATTGTGACAGTCTCACCCTCGGGAATTGCATCAAGAAGTTCAAGCTTGTACTTCTGGTTCTTGAAGATCTCTCTTGCCTCTTCTCTTGTGACTTCCTTCCTTACAAAGTCATGTCCCTCATTGATGATTTTTCTCATATTCTTTGTAATTGTTTCCAAATCATCATCAGTCAAAGCTCTCGGAAGGTCAAAATCATAGTAAAAACCATTCTCGATTGACGGCCCGATAGCTATCTGGGCATCCGGAAACATCATGAGGACAGCTTCGGCCATAACATGCGCTGTTGAATGTCTGAGCGTACTCAAATCAACTTCATTTGCCATAATTATCTCTCCTATAAAAATAAAGCCTTTACAGCATCACCCTTACACTTCTTGTGCAAGGACGAAGTTGTAAAGGCTCCGCGGTTCCACCTTGCTTCCCTCTTTTAA
>CAVHKW010000104.1:0-4408 GCA_963636745.1 uncultured Oscillospiraceae bacterium
CCCCGGGAGAACTCTCCTTTCATCTGTACTAGAATGAGATAAACGTCTATCATCATTTCACACTATGAAAAGAATTAAAGTTGAGAGCGCAATCACCGAAGGCGTAATCTGGCAGCAGATATTAATTTTCTTCTTCCCGATCATGTTCGGGACTTTCTTCATGATGCTCTACAATACTGTGGATGCAATAATCGTGGGTCAGCTTCTGGGAAAGGAAGCCCTGGCTGCAGTCTCGGGCGGGACAAGCACGATGACAAACCTCATTATCGGCTTCTTCACAGGCGTTGCTACAGGCTCGGGCGTTGTAATTTCACAGTTCTACGGAGCAAGAAACACTGAGAGAGTAAGCAGGAGCATTCACACAGCCATTGCCATTTCCATCGCATTCGGCATTGTCATATCGTTTGTGGGGTATTTACTTACAGAGCCACTCCTGAGATTGATAGAAACACCGGATGATGTTCTTCCTCTTGCAATCTCTTACCTCCATGTATACTTTATGGGGTCGCTTCCCCTTATTGTCTACAACATGGGGTCGAGCATCTACCGTGCATTCGGAGACTCGAAAACTCCTCTTTACTTCCTCATAATAGGAGCGTTTTTGAATATCTTTCTCGATATTCTCTTTATTTCGGTATTCAAGCGCGGGGTAAAGGGGGCGGCGGAAGCTACAGTCATCAGCCAGATAATCTCATGTTTCCTGACACTCTTCTTCCTCTACAGGCGTAAGGATGAATGTAAGTACGAGCCCAGGCGTTCATTCGAAGCGGATCCCGTCATACTCAAGAAAATGCTTCAGATAGGACTTCCCGGCGGCATCCAGTCGATTATGTACAACATATCGAATATGATCATCCAGACCAATGTAAACCGCTTCGGCACCGACACAGCTGCAGCATGGGCTTCATACAACAAGCTCGACGCTGTCTATTGGATGATTATCAACGCACTCGGAATAGCGGCAACGACTTTCGTCGGGCAGAACTACGGTGCGGGAAAACTCTTGAGGGCAAAAAAAGGCGTAAATGAGAGCCTCTTCATGGGAGCATTTCTTGCCGTCGTCACATCTTTTTTGTATCTCAATCTCGGAAGTTTCGCCTTCCGTCTCTTCACTTCCGACAAGGAGGTAATATCGATCGGAATGAGAATCCTCAGGACAATCGCCCCCGTCTTTGTACTCTATGTTCCGATTGAAATATATTCGGGAGCACTACGTGGAGTGGGTAAGACACTAATCCCCACGCTCTTTACTGTTTTCGGAATATGCGGTCTCAGGATAATATGGCTCAGTATCCCGTATTGCACAGAGACCATAGAGCGCGTCATGTACTCATATGCCATCTCGTGGGGACTTGTATCGCTATTGTTCTTCATCTATTACAAGAAGAGCAACTTCTTCGATGACAGAGAGCCTCAAAAGAGCTCTCTGTAGTTCGTCCCTATACTCTTTGCACTGCTCTCTTTTTTCATCATCTCATAGAGAGTCTTCGGAATCGGAATCTTCACTCCGATGAGCGGCTCGACTATAGTGTTGAACTTGGCGGGATGAGCAGTCTCCACAACAATTGACGGCACAGTAGCAAAATGGTCTCTTCTGACCCTCTCGCCGCAGGCTGTATGAGGACAGATTATATATCCCTCCTCGTCATAGACTTCCTTGATTGTAGCTCTGATCTCGTCATCGCTGACGCTGTATGCCGTGACATTCTCCTTGAACTTGGTGAATGTCGTATAGAGATCAAAGAGCCTCTCCATATTGCTCGGAGCTCCGACATCCATTGCGTTAGCAAGTGTTTTGACACTCTCACGCGGCACATACTTACCAGTTGAAAGATAATCAGGGATAGTCTTGTTGGCATTGCATGCAAGTACGATTCTCTCGATAGGATATCCCATCTCCTTCGCCCAATATGCTCCCGTCACATTTCCGACATTTCCCGAAGGAACGATGAAAAGAGGCTTTACACCGTACTTTTCATAGAAGAGAGTCGAAGCATAGGCATAGTATGCCATTTGAGGAAGAAGACGCCCGATATTAATGGAGTTGGATGAACTGAGAGACGAAGAATAAATAGGATCCATAAATGCTTCCTTGACCATTCTCTGACAGTCATCAAAGCTTCCGTCGACCTCGTATGATTCGATATTACCGCCCCAGCATGTAAGCTGAGCTCTCTGTCTCTCAGCAACCCGTCCTCTCGGAAAAAGAACCTTTGCCTTAAGATTCTCCCGTCCATAGAATGCCGAAGCAACAGCTCCGCCCGTGTCACCGCTTGTTGCTACTAGTATCGTCTTCTCCTCGCCTCTTCTTTTCAAAAGCTTCTCCATTGAGAAAGAAAGGAATCTTGCACCGAAATCCTTGAATGCACTTGTCGGCCCGTAGATAAGTTCCATATAGAGGTACTTGTCCTTCGATTCATGGAAAGGGAGAGGGAAAGAGAATGCGCCGCGGCATATATCCTCGAGTTCGTCCTCGAGTTCATCGCCTTCAAAGAACGGCTTTATAGCAAGATACATTGCTCTCGCAAGTCCTTCCTTTACAGTAAAGTCCTTATCGATCGGGGGAAGAACAGACGGGACAAAAAGCCCCCCGTCAGGAGCAAGGCCCTTGAGCATAGCCTCCGAGACGCTGAGTGAAACACCGTTTTTATCTCTTGTTGAAACAAATCTTGTCATATTATTCCTCCTAGATCTTAGACCCCAGATAAGCGCTGAGGCGTAGAATGTCTGCAAAGATTCCGGCAGCCGTGACTTCAGGTCCCGCACCCGGTCCCTGCACGACAAGCGGCTGATTATGATAGCGCAGAGTGGTGAATTGTATTACGTTGTCGGTACCCTTCGACTGGCTGAAAGGATGGGAGAGCGGGAACTTTCTCAAGCCGACAGAGCACTTTCCTCCTTCCACCATGCCGACGTATCGGAGTCTCATTCCTTCCGCATCGGCTTCGTCATAGAGCTTCTTCATCTTCTCGTCCATTTCCGATATGCGCGAGAGGAATTCTTCTTTCGAGACATCTCTCAAACTCTCGGGGACGAGAGACTCTATCGGGAAGGATCCTATCTCGCTTTTGTAACCGAGCTCTCTTGAAAGTATTACAGTCTTACGTGCAACATCCATTCCGGAGAGGTCATCTCTAGGATCCGGCTCGGTAAAACCAAGTTCCTTTGCCTTGAGCACAAGAGACGAGAATTTTACTTTTCCATCATAAGTCGAGAAGAGCCATGAAAGCGTTCCGCTTACCATCCCCTCGACCTTCTCTATCGTATCGCCGGTCTCTCTCAGGTCCTTGAGCGTTACGATGATCGGAAGGCCGGCACCTACTGTCGTCTCATAGAGGAACTTACGTCCCGTGAGACGTGATGCATTGAATACTTCCTGATAATAATCGTACGGCCCTGACGGCGCCTTCTTATTAGGTGTTATGACATGGAAGCCGTTGAGTATGAAATCCTTATACTGCTTTGCTCTCTCCTCGCTTGAAGTTGCATCAATCAAAACCCAGTGAGGGTAGTAGCTCGCCCTTATATGAGATAAAAATACTTCCTCGTTATAGCCGACAGCATACTTATCGAATTTCTCTCTCCAGGATGAGAGATCTATGCCGTCTTCACTCAGGAGCATCTTCTTACTTGTTGCAATTCCTCTCACTCTCAAATCGAGATCGAATTCTCTCTTGAGTCTCTCGCTCTCCCTCCCGAGCTGATCGAGAAGAGTACCGCCTATATTTCCCGGTCCGAAAAGGCCGAGAGAGAGTGTCTGAGGCGACATGAAGAATACACTGTGGAGTGCACGCTCAGCCTTGACAGCGTCACTTGATGAAATTACCGCACTTATATTACGTTCACTTGATCCCTGTGCTATGGCTCTGACGTTGACACCTGCACGGGCAAGAGAGGAGAAGAGTGCGCCTGCAACACCGACGTGACCAGGCATTCCTTCGCCGACAACTGCAAGAATGGAGAGGTCATTCTCACACTCCACACTCGATATCTCACCGGCTTTGATCTCCTCATCGAATTCCGATATTATTGTATCCTTCGCCTTCTTGGCTTCACGCTGCGGAACGGCGAAACATATAGAGTATTCACTCGATGCCTGGGAGATGAATATCACACTGATTCCTTCATTCCTGAGTGCTGTGAAGAGTCTTGATGAAACACCGGGAACACCTGACATACCCGATCCTTCGACATTCACAAGCGATATGTTCTTAACTACACTGAACGCCTTGACTCCTTCTTCATTCGTATCGGGATCCCTTGTGACGAGAGTCCCTTCTTCATCCACATCCCCCCAATAACGGAGAGAAAGACTGAGGGAGGCATTCATCGCCGGAATGAAAGAGTGAGGATGAACAACAGGAGCACCGAAGAACGAGAGCTCCGTCGCCTCACTGTATGTAAGCCT
>CAVHKW010000105.1:0-23622 GCA_963636745.1 uncultured Oscillospiraceae bacterium
CAGAGCGACACCCTCGTAAAGTGTAGGTCATGGGTTCGACTCCCATTTCTGGCTCTTCCCCGCCTTTTTGACGGGGTTTCTTTTTACTCCTCGTCGGCAACGAAATAGACAAGAACAAAGCCCAGGACAAAAGTAACAATCGAAAGGACAAGTCTCCAGCCGCTCTCAAGCGGAGGAAAAACCTCTGGAATAGAGCCGAGCATGAAGCCGAGTATTATCGGAAAGGTTACAAACGGATACTTCTCCATGGACGCTTTGAGTAATCCCGTAAGAAGAAAGACGCCGATTATTACACCGACAGCAAGCGGGATAAGAGGAAGAAAATCGAGAGACGAGAGACAGGCGAGAATCTTTTCATAGAGCCCGAGCACAACAAGTAGATATGTTGTCGATATACCGGGAAGGACAAAGCCTATCGAGACAAGAACGCCGCATAGGATATCACCCACAATATTCCCCTCCCCGCTCATAAGTGCTTCCTTAGGGATGAATGATATAAGATAAACACAGACAACACCGATGAGTGCGAAGAAGATACACGGCCAGTTCGATTTATTGAGTGCACTCTTACGTATGATCAAAGGGAGGGACCCCACAATCGCACCGATGAAGAAGAACATTACGATTGAATAGAACTTATCGAGTAAGTATGTAAGAAGAGGCGATGCCGATATTGCCCCGAGGAGCCCGAACGAGCCGCATAAGAGAAGAAAGAGAAAAGCTTTCTTGAAGTTTCTAGTTAAAAGCTCCGGGACTGAACTTATTATCCTGTCGTAGATACCGAGTACCATGGCCATCGAGCCGCCCGAGACACCCGGGACTGTCATCGTAGCCCCGACGATATATGACTTAATTGAATAATTCAAAAATTCCTTCATATTTTTCATAATGGCAAATATAGCAGTTATGAGATGAAGAATGAAGACTGTATCAAGTTGAATTTAGGTATTGTGCAGAATGACCCCAAATATATCTAATTAATATTAAGTATGTTCATGACAACATTTGTCATTATCTCCTTCTCTTCCGGCCTGGATTCGGCAATAAGAAGAGTCAGCGCCACCAGCGTCCCGTTGTTGATAGTCCTCCTGCCGTCTGCTCTTTTAAGAATCCCGTTCTTCATAAGGAATGTCAGGAAGAGCGTCGCAGCAATGCGCTTGCAGCCGTCATTGAATGGATGATCCTTGACAAGGAAGTACAACAGATTCGCAGCTTTCTCCTCCACTGTCGGATAGACATCTTCTCCGAATACGCTTTGATATACACTGCCGAGTATTGCATCAAGTTTTCCCTCTTCCTTTTCAGTACCGAAGATTTGAGATTCCGATGCAAATTTCATATCACTTATGATGGCATGGCACTCTTCAAGTGTGAGCTTTTGATAATCCTTGTTCCCTTTCGGCTTTGTCACTCTTTGATGATCGTAATTATCGAGGAGCTCGAGTGCACTTGTGTATGAATTAACCACATTGAGCATCTCATCAGATTCCAAATCGGAGAGATGTGCAATTATTCTCGACTCAATCTCAACAGTCTTATTAAGCGCTTCAAGTCTCTTCTGGTTAATTACATACCCCTGAAGAATATATTCTTTTAAAATCTTGTTTGCCCATTGCCGGAACTCGATGCCTCTCTGTGATTTCACCCTGTAACCGACAGAGATTATTACATCAAGATTATAATAATCAATCCCTCTTAAAACACTTCTCTCTCCTTCATTTTGAACTGTTGTAAAATTTGCAACAGTTGCTTCTTTTAGTAATTCACCTTCGGAATAAATGTTCTTAATATGTCTGGAAACAGTAGATTTATCCCTTTGAAAGAGGGATGACATCTGCTCAAGTGACAACCATACAGTGTCAGAATTAACGTTTACCGGTATACTTATAGCCTTATCATGTGTCCCAAAGAAAATTATTTCGTTTTTCATGAAATAATTTTATCATAACTTATTTTTAATAACAACTAGTATTTACAAAAAAATATCTATCTTCTCTTCAATCAATTAACCTTTAGTTTTTTTCTCCATCAATCCCGTTTTCTGTTGAAAATCATGTATCGATAAAAAATGGTGAAGATATCGCTACCCTCACCATATAGTTCAAAGTAATTGACTTACTTATTCTGCTTGATTGCAGCCTGAGCAGCGGCAAGACGGGCAACCGGTACTCTGAAAGGAGAACATGATACATAATCAAGTCCGGCTTCCTGGCAGAATCCGATAGTCTTGGGATCTCCACCGTGTTCACCGCAGATTCCCATCTTCATATCGGGTCTGACGGAGCGTCCGAGTCCGACTGCCATCTTGACGAGCTTTCCGACTCCGCAGACGTCGATTGTTGCGAACGGATCGTAATCATAGAACTGCTTGTCAGGATCATTTACGTAGTGAGTGAGGAATGATGCCGAGTCATCACGTGAGAAGCCGCATGTCATCTGTGTAAGGTCATTTGTTCCGAATGAGAAGAACTCTGCGCTTCCTGCAATCTCATCAGCTGTGATAGCTGCACGCGGGACCTCGATCATTGTTCCGATCTGATAAGGAATTACAAGATTCTGCTCTGCAAATACCTTCTCGATTTCATCAACTGCATTCTTTCTGCAGTAATTGAATTCCTTCCAGATACCTACAAGAGGAATCATGATTTCAGGATGAACCTTGAATCCCTTTCTCTTTGTATTGATTGCAGCTTCCATGATAGCCCTTACCTGCATTCTCAGGATTTCCGGATAGACTACAGCAAGACGGCATCCTCTGAAGCCGAGCATCGGGTTGAATTCATGGAGAGCGTTACACTTACGTGCGATCTCCTCTGCACTTATACCCATTCTCAATGCCATTTCGTGGCGTGATGTGTGGTCATTGGGGAGGAATTCGTGGAGAGGCGGGTCGAGAAGTCTGATGACAACCGGAAGTCCGTTCATCGTCTCGAAGATTCCCTCGAAGTCTTCTCTCTGCATCGGTAAGAGTTCGTTGAGTGCACTCTCTCTCGCTCTGACATTGTCTGCAAGAATCATCTTTCTCATCGAGAAGATTCTGTCACCGCCGAAGAACATGTGCTCTGTTCTGCAGAGTCCTACTCCTTCTGCTCCGAGTGCAATTGCCTGCTCTGCATCCTTCGGAGTGTCGGCATTTGTTCTGACGCTCATGGTCTTGATTTCATTTACATACTCCATGAGTTTCTTGTAGTTCTGATAGAGAATGGATTCACTCTCATTCATTGTCCCTTCAAGAACCTGCATGATTTCACTCGGCTTGACGGCGATCTTCTGTGCATATACGTTGCCTGTAAAGCCGTCGATGGCCATGTAGTCGCCTTCCTTGACTTCCTTACCGTTGATGGTGAGCATCTTCTTGGGCTCGTTTACAGTAATATCGCTGCAGCCCGATACACACGGACATCCCATGCCTCTTGCAACGACTGCTGCGTGGCTTGTCATACCGCCGCGGCATGTAACAATACCCTTACTTACTGCCATTCCCCCGATATCTTCAGGGCTTGTCTCGACTCTTACAAGGAGAACATCCTTACCGACCTTGGCAGCTTCCTCTGCATCCTTTGCATTGAAGTATACCTGGCCGCATGCACCGCCCGGGGAGGCATTGAGGCCCTTGGCATCAGGTGTAATTCCGAGATCTCTTATTACCTTGTTGTCGAGAACAGGAGCAAAGAGCTTGTTGAATTCGCTTGCAGGAACTCTCTGGACAGCGGTCTTCTTGTCAATCAAACCGGCTTCGACCATCTCGACCTGGCTTCTTATCCAGCTGAAGATACTTCTCTTACCGTTACGTGTCTGAAGCATGTAGAGCTTACCTTCCTGGATAGTGAACTCCAAGTCCTGCATATCATGATAATGCTTCTCGAGAGTGTCTCTTATGTCGCAGAGTTCCTTGTAAGCACCCGGATTGACCTTCTCGAGTGTCGAGATAGGCTGCGGTGTTCTTATACCTGCAACGACATCCTCTCCCTGTGCATTCATGAGGTACTCACCGAAGAATCTGTTCTCTCCCGTTGACGGGTCACGTGTGAAAGCAACACCCGTACCGCTTGTCTCACCCATGTTTCCGAATACCATGGCCTGGACGTTGACAGCAGTTCCGAGGAGTCCTCTAATATCATTCATCATTCTGTACTTGATTGCTCTCTCGTTGTTCCAGCTCTTGAAGACGGCATCAATTGCCTTGAAAAGCTGGTACTCCGGATCCTCGGGGAACTCCTCGCCTGTATACTTCTTGTAGATGATCTTGTAGCGCTTGATGACTTCCTTGAGGTTTTCAACATCGAGCTCGGTATCGAAAACCTTTGAGTTCTCATCCTTGACGGACTGGAGAGCATCCTCGAACTTGGAATGAGGAACGCCCATTACGACATCACCGAACATCTGGATGAAACGTCTGTAGCTGTCCCAGGCAAAACGCTCGTTGTTCGTCTTCTTTATAAGTGCATCGAGAGAATCGGGATTAAGACCGAGGTTGAGGACAGTGTCCATCATGCCCGGCATTGACTGTGCGGCGCCGGAACGTACGGAGACGAGAAGAGGATTTGTCTTGTCGCCGAGTTTTGCACCCATCATATTCTCGAGTTTCTTGAGATTCGACAGAACCTCATCCTTCATTCCATTAGGGTAGGAACCGTTGTGCTTGTCGAAGAAAGCACATGCTTCCGTTGTAATTGTAAATCCGGGGGGAACGGGAAGTCCGATTGCCGTCATTTCGGCGAGATTGGCACCCTTACCGCCCAGAAGATCTTTCATGTCGCTTGTTCCCTCGGCTTTACCCTCACCGAAGAAATATACATACTTTTTCTCTTCCATTTTAATTTTCCTATTTATCTTTGATTTTTTAATAGCCAAATTATGTTACTAGCAAAACAGTAACTGGTCAACAAAATATATTATCGATGTAATAACTAATTTCCATGCAAAGAAAAAGTTAAATTAAAATCAAAAGAACAGAATTTATGTCAAATTGCATTTTTTAATATAAATCTCAAAAAAAAAGAGGCTTCTTTATTTTTACATAAAAAGAAACCTCATTTATTAACTTATTTTAACTCACACGGCTGTGTAATACTCGTAACCTCTGCTCTCGCTGTACTTCTTGAGCTTGTCCAGAGCCGATTTCTCGATCTGTCTGATTCTCTCCTTTGTCAGGTTGTACTCGCTTCCTATTGCAGAGAGGCTCATGGGTTCATATGAGTTGAAGCCGTAACGCTTCATTATGATATCTCTTTCCTTGTCGTTGAGAACGGAAAGAAGCTTTTCAACGTCCTCTTTCATCATCGTATTGACCATATGGCCCTCGGGGGAGTCATTCTCGTCGCCGATGAACGAAAGAAGAGAAACATCGTCGTCGTCACTCTCGCCGTCCCTGAGAGGAGCATCGAGAGAGATCATTTCCTTTGTTATGTCCAACAGGCTCTTCACCGTCTCTCTGTCGAGGCCGCATTCAGAAGCAATTTCATCAACTGTCGGATTAAGAATTCCCTTATCGGAGAGAGCTTTCTTCGCTTTGACGATTGTAATGAGCTCGTTTGATCTGTTGAGAGGAAGTCTGACGGGTCTGCTCTGCTCGGCAAGTGCCTTAAGAATAGACTGTCTGATCCACCATACTGCATAGCTTATGAAATGATAACCCTTCTCCGGCTCGTACTTATCGACAGCAATCATGAGGCCGTAGTTACCTTCGTCAATCAAATCTTCAAGGGACAGTCCCTGACCGCGGTATTTCTTTGCAACACTGACAACAAATCTGAGATTCGACTGGACAATTTTATCTCTTGCCTTCTTGTCGCCGCTCTTTGCCTTGAGAGCAAGGACGTACTCTTCGTCATAACTAAGTAATGGAATCTTATCTATAGCTTCGAGATAGGAGGAAAGAACCTCGCTGTCATTTGAATTATACATTGCACCTGATTTCTTACTCATTGTTCTGCTCCTTGATTACTAATATTCAAGAAGCATGCCAAAAAGGTTAAATTGTTACAGTTAAAATAATTAGTATAAATTGATAAATATAAAGATTTGATAAACTTTGAGTCAAAATGAAACAAAAGCCGGTTAAAACCTCAAAAACGTGTCATTTTGCCACGCTCTTGGCTCTTTTCCTTGAATCAGTATCATTTTGACACGGAAACACAATCTTGACTGATTCGAGTATATTGATCCTTCCGACATTCGAGATCGGTATGTCGCTGTGATCCATCTCGTCAACAACCTCGTCATAAGTCATCCCGATGAGATCGGAGACCATATCGCCTTCGGGAAGAGCGAGGGTATATGTACTTTTTCTCGATAAATAGGTCGCGAGCTGATACCTGTAAAATGACAGAAACTCAAGGCCCGGATGGCCCAGCGGGAAGAAAAGAGAGCAATAGAGCTCGAAGGCATCCTTGAGCCTGTTGGCCTTCACAGCCTCTATAGCACTTAGATATTTATCTTTTCTACCTTTTTCCATTTTTTCATCCAATCCAATGTTTAAGATAACAAGAGAGAGGAAAACGACAAGAGGTAATCTTCATTTTTCTCCACTTCTTTTTCTTACATTACCACTTGCCGATTATCATCACTTTTCTTATATTCATATGTGTGAACTTATTCACCCTACAATTAGTATTAAAGAGGTATAAATATGAAAATCATTCCACTTGGAGAAAGAGTATTGCTCAAGGCTAAGGAAGCCGAGAAAAAGACAGCTAGCGGCCTCTTCATTCCTCAGACAGCGCAGGAGAAGACCCAGATAGCAGAAGTTGTTGCAGTCGGTGACGACGAGAATATCCGTGTAAAGGTCGGTCAGACAGTTCTGCACGACAAGTATGCAGGTACACAGATCAAGGATAACGGCACAGATTACCTCATCGTAAACAATGGCGATATCCTGGCAGTAATCGAGTAACTTTTACTCACGCTTTTCAAAGGGGGCTCCGGCTCCCTTTTTTAGTTGATATATCTATTTATTAGATCAAACGCCTCTTTGTAGCTTCTGAATTTTTCCTCGGCAAAATGCATAAACTCTTCGTCAAGGCCCTTTGATGAAATCTTATCAGGGTGGAAAGCCATTGCTTTGGCGTGGTAGATTTTATTTAGTTCGGCCTTTGTCGGGATTTCCGTCAGTCCGAAAAGCGAGAGAGCATCTTCGAGCGCCTTGTCACCTTCTTTCTTCTCTTCCTTCTTTTTCCCGTCGAATGCGTTGTACCATAGTCCTTCCCTGTCTTTGAGGTACAAAACACAATTATTATTGATTCCCCTGTTCCAGTTTCTCCCGAAGCTTATTCTTCTGAAATCATCCTCCCCTCCGTCATAGTAGATGGCAGAGAGGAATTTCATTCCCGAGAGTGCAGATGTTCCTATACGCCGTACCGAATGCGGAAGATAGAGCGAGCTAATTGACGAATACATGAAAGCACCATCCGGGATCTCCTTTATTCTCTCCGGAAGGTCTATACCTTTTAGTTTTCTGCATCCTGCAAATGACATGACACCGAGTTTTTTAATACCGGGATGTAAGACGACACTTTCAAGCTCCTCATCATCCATGAAAAGACGGGGAGGCACCTCTTCAATAAGATGGGGAAAGACAAAACTTTTAATGCCGCTCTTTTCAAATGCACCCGGTCCTATTTGATAGAGAGTTTGAGGAAGAGAAATCGAGGAGAGATTTCTGCACCCTTTGAATGCCTCCTCACCTATTATTTCAAGGTTCTCCGAGAATCTTATCTCTCTCAGTCTGGTGGAGTTTTCAAATGCCCTCTCTCCTACTTCAATTATCTGTATTTCGCCGTCTGTGGAAGGAACATCGGCCCAGAGAAGCTTATCGGGGTTTGTAACTCCTATGATGCGGCCGTAGGAATCTGTCACAAGTTCAACTTTGTTCATGAATATGGACTTATTGTATTGAGGAAAACCAAATCTGAAACCATAGAAACCTGTAATATCGGGATCCATATATTCTCCTTAGAAGAGGAAAGACTCTATCTTGTTCTCTATATTCTCAAGCATTGTATCCTCGGGATAGAATCCGGGAGGAATTGAAGAGAAAAGAAGACGGGAATAAAACTTACGCGATATTCTTCCGTCAAGAATCAAAACAACTCCCCTGTCACTCTCGCTTCGTATGACTCTTCCTATTCCCTGCTTCATCTTTATCATGGCATTCGGAAGCGTCAACAGCGCAAATGATCCCTTTTCCTCCGTCTCGTTGATATAATCCGCTCTGGCTTTGTTGACGGGATCCGTCGGGACATCAAAGGGAAGCTTTACAATTACAAGAAGACGCAGTGTATTTCCGGGAGCATCAACACCCTCCCAGAAAGACTGTGTTGCGAACAAAGAGGAATCTATATTCTCCTTGAATGAAGAGAGAAGAGACGCCCTGCTTATTCTGTTGTCCTGGATGAGAAGCGGGAGCGTTGGGTTGATCTTACTCTTAACGATTGTATATACCTTCTTCATCATATCGATGGATGTAAAGAGAACAAGTGCACCCCCCGAGGATGCTTCGATGGCTCTCCTCACCGAATCGGCAACGTAATCAATATATGTGTTGTCGCCGACGACAAATGGGTGTGCATCCTCCGGAACAAGATACATAAGATTTTTAGAGTAATCGAAAGGAGAAAGATATATTCCTTCTATGATGTCGTCTTTAGATGAAATAGAGAGTCGGGATTTGAAATAATCGAAGTTTCCCGATATCGAAAGAGTAGCCGAGCAGAAGAGATAGCTCTCGAGTTTATCCAGTAACCTCTCTTTGATCAGAGGACCTGCAAGAAGCGGAGATAGTATTATTTCATAGCTTCCGTCGTCGATTAGGGATGCATAGCATATCTTCTTAGAATCCTTTCTGTAGGAAAGGAAGTTCTTAAGCGTCAGGGCAAGCTCATAGAGTGTCCCCGCACTCTTCGTAACTATTTCATAGTAAGGAAGGAAAGTCTCATTATCTGTTTTAAGATAATGAATTAAATCATTTGAAAGAGCTACGATTTCGTCTACGAGGATATTTCCGTCCTTGAGGTACGATGAGTAGGAGGAGAAAAAACTCTCCTCGAGAAGAACGGAGCGGGACTGGGAAAGCTGTGCTATCATCCCCTTCAGCTTCTGCATGAAGAGGGATGAATCGTGCCTTATCTTCTTCTGCGTGCTCTCGAAGTCCCGGGTGAAGAACCTCCCGGGGGAGCTGTCGACGGGAGAGAGAAATTCAATAATGTTCTTACCTCCCGTTTCTCCTTTTTTGAAGGTCAGAAAATCGAGGACTTCGTTTAAAAGAGGAAGAGAGAAGCGCTCGGAGTAGAGCTCTGTTGCTTCGTTTTCGATATGATGAGCCTCATCAAGGACAAGGTGAGTATATCCCGGAAGAAGATATGAGGAGGAGAAATCGCTCTCGTTTTCCCATCTGATGAGGGAATCGACGATGACAACATGGTGATTTGTTACGATTATTCTCGCGTTCTGTGCATTACGCCGTGCATTGTATAAAAAGCAGTCAAGATAAGCCGGGCAGCGCTGACCCAGACACGACTCCTCGTCACTCGCGAGCGTTGAGGCAATAATGGAGAGCTCTTTCGATTCTATGTCGAGTCTGCATCCGCTATCGGTGCGCTCACACCACCTGATGAATTTAGCCTCATTGGAGTCTTTATCGAGAGTGAGAAGGCCAATGGACGCAGTATACTCCGTCAGTTTTTTCTTACATATGTAGTTAGAACGGCCGTAGAGTACCGCAGCTCCCGGGTCAATTGATAAAAGATTTGATAGAAAAGGAATATCGAGATCAAAGAGCTGTTTCTGGAGTGTCGTTGTGCTTGTCGCTATGACAACGCGTACATCGGGATCCTTCTTTGTGAGTAAGAGCGCCGGAACAAGGTAGGCAAACGACTTACCTATTCCCGTTCCAGCCTCGATCAGACATCCCTTGTTTTCATTGAAGGCCTCCTCAACCTTCTTCGCCATCTCCTCCTGACCCTCTCTATATGAAAATTTATCCTTTTTTTTCTTCAACAATCCGAAAGGCGAGAATATGTCCTCACTCGTTATTTTCATCTTCCATCTTCCATTCACTGAGTTTGCGGTGAAGAGTCTTGCGCCCTATCTCGAGCGTCTGACTCGCCTTCGTCTTGTTACCGTTACAATAGTTTATAGTCTCGAGAATTATCTTCTTCTCACCCTCCTCAAGTGTAACTGGAAGAGTAATGGTAACCGTCGATTCCGCTTTCGAAGTACCGCCCTTTACGGACTGAGGAAGATCCTCGATTTCTATCATCCTCCCCTTCGCCATGACGGTTGCAGCTTCGATTGCATTCTTGAGTTCCCTTATGTTACCCGGCCAGGAATACGAGAAGAGAGCCTTACGTGCCTCATTCGTTATTCCCTCTATATTCTTATTGTTTTCCTTACTGAAAGTCTTGACGAAAGAGAGAGCAAGAAGTTCTATGTCTTCCCTCCTCTCCCTGAGGGGTGGAACGTTTATTTCGACAACGCATAAGCGGAAGTAGAAATCCTCCCTGAAAGTTCCTTCCTTGACTTTAGCCTTTAAATCCTTGTTTGTCGCAGCTATAACCCTGACATCGACTTTTATAGGGTGCTCTCCTCCGACACGTGTAATCTCCCTGTTTTCAAGAACTCTCAAAAGTTTAACCTGCGTCGCTTCATCGACCTCCCCTATTTCATCAAGAAAGATAGTCCCCCCGTCAGCGAGTTCAAAGCGTCCCTTCGTCTGGCTGTATGCTCCGGTGAATGCACCCTTCTCGTGTCCGAAGAGTTCACTTTCAAGAAGCGAGGGGGAAAGAGAAGCGCAGTTTATCTTGATGAACGGCTTATCGGCTCTGGTCGAGAGTGCCTGTATAGAGTCGGCAACAAGTTCCTTTCCTGTTCCCGATTCGCCTTCGATAAGAACAGTCGATCTTGTCGGCGCAACCATCTTGATTGTTTCCATGAGCTTGTCGATCTTCTCCGAGCGTCCGATTATCCTCGAGTATTTCTGCTCTTTCTTGAGCCTCTCAATCTCCTCCGAGAGTTTCTTATTCTGCTCTTCGAGATTGCTGTTCGTTATGCTTTTTTTTGCAACAAGGAGGAGTTTTTCGATATCGACGGGCTTTGTATAGAAATCGATGGCACCCCACTTCATGATCTCGACGGCATTCTCGATAGTTCCGTGTCCCGTAAGGACGATAATCGGGAGTTTGGGGTATGAGGATCTTATCTTTTCAATAAGCTCTTCTCCGCTCATTTCCGGCATCCTGAGGTCTGTTATGACAAGGTCGACATCGTTTTTGTTTATCTTTGTCCAGGCTTCCTTTCCGTTTTCTGCTGAAAGAACGTTGTAGCCTTCGATTTTAAATGTTTCCGTGAGCCCCGAGAGGATGTTTTTCTCGTCATCTGCAATCAAGACTGTACTCATTTCTCTTCACTCTCCAAAGCCTTTCTTTCACTCACGGGGATGGGAAAGTCGAGTGTGAATGTCGTCCCTGTGCCTTTTTTACTTGTTACGTGGATATCGCCGTGGTGTTCCTTCATGATCTTGTAGACAAGTGTGAGCCCGAGTCCCGTTCCGCTTGCCTTTGTCGTGAAATAAGGCTCGAAGATACGTGAGAGCTTATCGTCGTCTATCCCCGTCCCGGTGTCGTCCACCATTACCGATATGAAATCACCGTTGAGCTTGGTCGTAAGTGTCAGCGTACCGCCATCGGGCATTGCAGCAAAGGCATTCTGGATAAGATTCAGCAAAGCCTGCCTGACAAGCCGCGGGTCGATCTCGATATTCGGAATGAACTGCGATAGGTTCGACACAATCTCTATATTCTTCTCCTCAGCCTCGGGCATGAGAAATGATACAATCTCGTTTATTATATTGTTTATGCTGTCCTTCTTGAGTTCGACGTCCATCGGCTTGACGGCGAAAAGGAAATCGACTGCGATTTTATTAAGGTGCTCGATCTCCTCCTCGAGTACCTCGAGATAGTTCTCCACGTCCTCTTCTTTCAAGCTTCCCTTCTTCTGGAAGAGTTTACGTAAGAGCTGGGTATGTATCTTCATAGCGGCAAGAGGATTCTTGATCTCATGGGCGACTCCCGCAGCCATTGTCGTCATACTTGCAAGGCTCTCTGAGCGTCTCAATCTCGACTCCTTCCTTATACTCTCGGTAATCTCCTTAATGGAGACATCGACAAAACGGCGCCTGTCCGTATTAATGGGGAGAAAGTTAATCCTGTACACCTTGACTTCACTACCGCTCTGCAGGGAGAAATCCTTTTCATCGGCCTTCTCCTCCCCCTTCAAAACAGAGGATATGTACCTGTTCATATCCTTATCGAGGATACACTCGTCTATGTGGAGGCCCTCAATTGTGTTCGCCGCTCTCTTATATGGTATACTCCCCTTTGCCTTCTGGTTGGCAAAGACAACGATGGAGTTTTCATTTACGATTAAATGACCGTCCTCGAGATTATCGAAGAGAGCATAAAGAATGTCCTCTTCTTCGATGGCTTTATTGACGAGTCTCTCAAGCTCGTTCACAGGGCACGAAGACAAATCCCCGACAACCTTCTTCAATAATCTATTTGACACTTGATGCCTCCCTGACAATAAAATCGAGTCCGCTCCTCTCTGTGAGATTATATGTCTCGATACTCTCCGTCCATGACGAAAGAATACTCAAAAGTTTTCCTGCCTTATAAGGTTTTATTTTCCCCTTTATAAGTAAATTCTCCACCTTTTCGATTACCCTCTCTCTGAAATATGAATAAGCGGAGAGCTTATCGAGTAGAGTGTTGAGCTCTTCTTCCTTCTCATAGGTAAAACTCTTTGACGAGACGATTAAATCACTGAAATAATCAACAGCCTCCTCGCACTTCTTCCAGCTCTCATCGTCATTGGCGTATTTGAAGAAGAACGAATCGAATGAGGAATAATCCTCCCATTGGTTGAATTTATCCTTTATGAGTTTGTTTATGTTTTCTCTTGATAGAGGTGAGAAATTGAACTTTCTCACTCTTGAGAGAATAGTCTCCATAATCTTCTGGCTTTCCGATGAAATGAGGATGATTGTAAAGTGCTCCTCGGGCTCTTCCAGCATCTTGAGAATGGAATTCTTCGCCCCTTCCGTCGCCGCCTCTATATCTTCAATGATGACGACCTTCTCGTTCGACGACATCATCATCCATTCTTTGACTGACCTCAGCATCTCTATCTGGACGGGAGAGGGGGAACTCTTTCCCCAGTAGAGGTACTTCGGGTTCGAGAGGATCTTGAATGATGAGAGTGTTTTGACATCGCTCTCCGTTATCTCCCTTTTGTCCTCGAGGGAGAGTAGAAACGACTCGAGTTGTCCCGCCTCCTCGAAGATCTTCGACATAGCAGATGGAATCGAGGAGCCTACAACAACGGGGTTGTACTGCATGTTGACAAGTCTCAGGGTCTCGAGAAGAAAGTATTTACTCTTCTCCGTTCTCTCTCTAGAGAAGAGATTGACTGCACTCTTTACCCTCTGCTCCATATTGCGGTGGGGAAAGTAGATAATATTCTCCGTTCGGAGTGTGTTACGGTTATCACCGGTGAGATAGAAAGCAAGGTCAAGCGCTCCTGTGAGTCTGCTTGAGCCCCTGGGACCGCTGAAAAGAATAGACTGCGGAAGAAGATTGTTATTTATGTTGTTTCGAAGCTCATCTGCCGTTTTCGGCTGAGTTCTCTCAAGATTCTCAAAGGCCACTTAGAGCTCCTTTGAAAGCCTCTCCCATTGTCGGGAAGAGATTGATGAATATCTTTGTATAGAAGAAACTCGAAGCTTTAAGCGGAGTAAGATCATATGCAGTCTGCAGAGAACAGAGTTCGAGTAAAACTAATAAAACAAAAATAGAAATAATGGCAGCAACTATGAAGCCCAGAAGTGAATCTATCCATCCCAGCGACAGCGTTTCAAATGTCGTTGAAAGCAGATTCCCCAGAAGTTTGAAAAGCGAAAAGATTACAACACATAGAATTACATAGCAGATTAAAGTGAGCCAGATCTGCGGTATTTTGATATATGACGAGAGGAAGGAATAGAGCGGGTTGACAAATAAGAGAGCGACGGGGAAAGAAAGTACATAGCCTATGAGCTTAAAGGCAAAACGCGAGAAACCCAATGCAAATCCGCTTATGCCGCTGATGAAAACAATAGCGACTGTTATTATGTCGAAAATGCCGAATCTTAAGTTAGCAATAGTAAATGTCCAGTCCATAGTGTCATTTTAACCCGACTGGTTATAAATTATCTACAAAGAAAGCAAAATTAATGACGATTTATCTCTTTTTTATTATTATCACGATATGGCAAATTTTTTTACGAAGCTGTTCGGTGGAACAAAACAGGAAAAAGATATTAAGAGGCTTAGGTCGATTTTAGATAGTGTAAAGAATGAATACAGCTGGGCGGAGAGCCTCAAGAATGAAGATTTCCCCGTCCTTACAAACAAGTGGAAAGAAGAAGTAAAGAACGGGACATCTCTTGATTCACTACTCCCGAAAGCATTCGCTCTTGCGAGAGAGGCGAGCTTCAGAACAATCGGAGAGAAGCATTATGACGAGCAGGTCATGGGCGGAATTGTACTCCACAGCGGCTCCATTCTCGAAATGAAAACAGGAGAGGGAAAGACACTAACCTCCGTTCTTCCCGCCTATCTTAACGCCCTCGACGGAAACGGCGTCCAGATCGTGACGGTCAACGATTACCTCGCGCGCCGTGACTCTGAATGGATGGGAAAAATCTACCGCTTTTTAGGTCTCTCCGTTGCCGTAGTGCTGCCCGAGCAGAATATCGAGACAAAGAAAGCTGCATATGAAGCAGATATAACATACGGAACAAACAACGAACTCGGCTTCGATTACCTCAGAGACAACATGGTTTTCGATATGAAACAGAAAGTTCAGAGGAATCATCACTATTGTATAATAGATGAAATAGACTCCATCCTCATCGATGAAGCAAGAACACCTCTTATCATATCGGGAAAGGCGGAAGACGACACACCGCGTGTAATGGCTGCAAAGGCTGTAGTTCCGTTTTTAAAGGAATGTGAAAAAGACCCAGAGACGGGAGACTACTACGAGCTGAGTGATCTCGACAAGTTCAATAAGGAGATTGCCTCTTCATTCGACGAGAGGGGCGACTATAAGCTCGACGAGAAGAATAAGCGTGTAACTCTTACAAAACAGGGTATGACGAAGGTTGAAGAGGCACTGGTTAAACTCGGTGCACTTGAAGCGGGTATAGGTGAAAACGGAGAGAAAGTCTATTCACTCTATGACGGCTCGAACTTTGTCCTCGTCCATTATGTAACACAGGCCCTGAGGGCACGATATCTCTTCCAGAGGGATGTCGACTATATTATAAAGGACGGAGAAGTTCAGATTGTCGATAACTTCACGGGACGTGTTCTTCCCGGAAGACGTTATTCCGACGGTCTTCATCAGGCGATAGAGGCAAAGGAAGGAGTAAAGATCAAAGGCGAGAACAAGACTGTCGCAACCATTACCCTTCAGAACTTCTTCAGAATGTATGACAAGATATGCGGCATGACGGGAACAGCCGACACGGAGGCAATGGAATTCAAGGAGATATATAATCTCGATGTTGTTGTAATCCCCACTCACCTACCCGTTAAACGTATAGACAAGAATGACCTTGCTTTCTACAACGAGGAATATAAGTTCAATGCAATTGTTGAATGTATAAAGAAAGTGCATGCAACAGGGCAGCCGATTCTTGTCGGTACTGCTTCAATTGAAAAGAGCGAACTTCTCTCGGCACTCCTGAGAAAGAACGGAATAAAGCACGAAGTTCTCAATGCAAAGCACCACGACAGGGAGGCATATATCATAGCGGAGGCCGGAAGAAAGGGAGCTGTTACAATTGCAACCAACATGGCAGGTCGTGGTACCGATATTAAACTCGGCGGATCTCCCGAACACCTTGCTCTCAAGAAATGCGGAACAGATGCAACAGAAGAGGAGATAAAAAAGGCCGTAGAGGAAGTCCAGGACGAATACAGGAAGGCATACGAAGAAGTCAAGGCTCTCGGCGGCTTATATGTAATAGGATCCGAGAGGCATGAATCAAGACGTATAGACAACCAGCTTCGCGGGAGATCAGGCCGTCAGGGAGACCCGGGTGTATCGCAGTTCTACGTCTCATTCGACGACACGATCATGCGTCTATTCGGACAAGGCAACATAAAAGGTGTTTTAGACAAGTTGATTACGGACAAGACAGTACCAATTGAGCATAAGATGTTCAATACCGCTGTCGAAAACGCTCAGAAACGTGTTGAAGAGATTAATTTTTCAAGGAGAAAGAATGTACTCGAATATGACAATGTCCTCAACGAACAGAGAACGTTCATCTATAAAGAAAGAGATGAAATCTTACTCGATGACAATCTCCTGGGGAGAATTGAAGAGAACATATCCGACCGTATAGACGATATATACGAGGAGAACAAAGGTAATGATGGAGAGATCTCGAAGGGATTACAAAACCTCTTCAATACACAGTTCACCCAGGATGAAATAAAAGATAAGGAAAAGCTGAAGACAAGCATAAATTCAAAAATCGAAGAAAAGATGTCTTCATTTCCTACTGAACTATCTAATTTAATTTTAAAAACATTATATCTCGGTAGTATAGAAAAGAGATGGACTGATCACCTCGACCAGCTCGATGAACTCAGGGATGCATCATCACTCATGAGCTATGCACAAAAGAATCCTATTGTTGAATACAAGAATAATGCAAGCGATGCATTCGTCACAATGCTTAACAGCATAACTGAAGATGTATTGAAAACTGCATACCTCAAGAACTTCAGTATAGGAACAGCGGAGAGAAACGGACAAAGAAGAGCATACATTGCTGTACACGAAAATTCTCAGATGAAAAACTCGAATAACACATCCCGCCCCGGACAGGAAAATATGACGGTGCGTCGTACAACGCCGAAAGTCGGACGTAACGATCCATGCCCGTGCGGAAGCGGAAAGAAGTACAAGAACTGCTGCGGAAGAGGATTCTGATCTACTCGATGTAGAGGTTGTTGCGCTTGACGGAGTATCCGAGATGGATGAGGAACTGAGAGAGTTTCTTGTAGCCGTAGTTACGGCAGTCAAAGTCTGAATACTTGTTCTTGAGCGCACTTCCGATAGTAGCAACGTTAATATAGTCGCCCTCAGTCTCGTCAATGAGGGCTTTTATAAATCTCGATATTGTCTTCTCGCTTGCTATTCCACCCTTGGTTTGAGTACTTGTCTTTTCTTCCTCCTGCTTTTCGGAGAGAAGGAGATCCAGGTACTTGAACTCGGAACATGCAGCAACAAAAGCGGGAGGAGTCTTCTGCTCCCCCATTCCTATTACCTTCATTCCCGCTTCCTTGAGCCTCGATGCAAGACGCGTGAAGTCACAGTCGGAGGAGACAAGACAGAAGCCGTCGACCTTCCCTGTGTAGAGAATATCCATGGCATCAATTACCATTGTGGTATCTGTACTGTTCTTACCGCTTGTGTAAGGAAAAGATTGGATGGGGATTATTGAATACTCAAGAAGAGTATCCTTCCATCCCCTCGTCGATGAGGAGGAGAAATCGCCGTAGATTCTGCGGTAGGTGATCGTCCCCTCCTTTGCGAGCTCATCCATTATGATATCGACATAACGGTATGAGACGTTCTCGGCATCGATTAATACAGCAAATTTTGTAGTATCCATGGTTAGAATTTATATCCGAGAGCGACTATAGCAACACATTCAAATCCATTCTTAGGCATAAAATCACATTCCAAATTTAAGAACAAATTTGAATTGAATGGGATGTTAGCTCCGACACCAAATTCATAGACAAAGCCTGTTACAGCACCTGTATATTGAGTCGAGAAGACGTATCTGGCACCACCGAAGATATAAGTGGAGCAGAAATCAGCTTTAATTATAGCTCCAGCCTGTGCCTTGACGGCTCCTACGAAGTGAAGCTTCTCACTCTCCTTGAGAGCAAATCCCTCAACACCGGCAGAAGCATATAGATAGTACCAGGAAAGAGACAGCTTTGCATTGAAATCAGGATATATGCTTGCCTTCTTTGATGAGATATTGTAACCCACTCTTGCGCCGAAAGAGAGTCCGAAGTCAAGGTTAACTTTCCCCTTCTCGCTCTTTTCCGCCTTTTCATCTTCGTATTTTATAAGTAGTTCTTTAAAGAGCTTAACTTCTTTCTCGACTTCTGTGATATCTTCAGCAGAATAAACAAAGACTACTTCATTCTTGTCGAATGCATAGTCGGTAAAGAGAACCGCGCCGTTCTTCTTCACATATTCAAAGAGTTTTTTCACTTCGCTCTCGCTCACACCGTCAGCAAATGAGAAGAGTGCATTATCAAGATAGGCTTCAACGGAACCTGAAATGTTAAGATAAGAAAAATTCTCTTTAACAACAGAAACAGAAGAAATATCTTCTGTCTCTTCCTCCTCGACCGAAGCAGATAAAGACGCAAGTTCTTCGTGCTTGTCGATATAAGCCATAAGATCTCTCTCGAGTAATCTGTAGGCCGAAAGGAGGATATCTTCATCATATTCAGAATAACTGATCTTGACTTGACCTTTCTCAACTGTAACTGTCACACCTTCAAGGTTTCCGTACGAAGCATTAAGCATCTCAAGGAACCCCTTGAGGTCTTCTTCCTTTACTTTCTCGCTGATTGTGAGAGTTGAAAAAGTCGGAGCAATCGAGACAGCGCTGACAAAGCCTTTATAAGCGAAGTTTGTTCTGAAGAAAGGTGTCTCAAGTCTCTCGGCCTCAAGCTTTGCATTATGTTCTCTGATAATCGTCTTGAGAGAAACACCGCTGAGGATGCGCTCGATATTCTCATCCTTCTCCTCCTGGGTAAAGAGAGAGTTCTTCTCGAGAGAATAAAGGTCGTTGACCATACTCGATATGCCGTGAAGTCCTTCGTTGGAAACTCTCTCGACAATACCGCCGGCAGACAGAATCGACAAAGTTAAAAGACACAATAGTATAATAAAAAGTTTTTTCATAATTAATCCCTGTTTATGCTGATAGGATAGAACCCACCGTTCTCTATGACCAAATAGTTTCCGTCAAGTGACACACACCCGTCAAAAGCATTATGAGCAATGGTTTTTACAGATGCCGGGATGTAGATATCGCCGCTGAGAGAAGCGTTGTTCTGAAAAGCGTACTCACCGATTGAAACTAAACCGCTGTCGAGAATCAAATCCCCCGAGAATTTACAATTCCTGAATGCTCCCTCTCCTATTGAAGTAATACTTCCGGGAAGAACAAGAGGGCCGGAAAGAGAAGTATCGGCAAAAGCTTCCTTCGGTATTTCACTCAAAAGAGGAGAGAGGTATAACTCCCCGTCAAATAAGGAGGAAGAGAAAGCACCCTCTCCTATGCTCTTTAGAGTCGACGGCATAATTATGTCGCCCGAAAGGCCCGTGAATGAGAAAGCCCAGTCTCCTATCTCTTCTATTCCCTCTGAGAGAACAAGCGGACCCGAGAGAGATGTGCAGAGCGAGAAAGCACCGTCCCCTATCCTCTTGATATTGGATGGTATATATAATCCCCCGGTAATTTTCCCGTTATTTGCAAAAGCGTAATCATCTATTGCTACAACGCTCTTTGAGTTGACACTCTCTGGAATGACCAGAGAGCCCGAATAATTGGGGCTTTGAAGGAGTACATAGCCGTCCTCATTCTCGTCATAACGGAAGAAAAGATACCTTATGCTCTCCCCTTCAACGGACGAAAGAACAACAAATTCACCATCCCCGCTTTTATACTCACCGCCGCCGTTACCATCAGATGACACAAGAGTAGATGAAAGAGAAGAAGAAATGGCTGATTCATAGAGTTTAATGAGCTCCCCGCTGTTATCGAGTTCGAATTCATCAACAAGGTCGACACTTTCCTCTTTTCCATCCTCGGTGACTATTTCAACCTTCTCCACAATCTTTTCTTCTTCAACATAACTCTTGTTACATGAAGATATTACAAGCAGTAGAATAATTAAATATAGAAATATTTTCCTGATATTCATTCAAACCCCGAAAAGGCAGAGGGATAATCCCCCTGCCTATAGACTTAGTTAAGCGCTATTCTCATCAGGACCCAGACACCGCCTTGTGCATCTTCCCAATATTCAACAAGTTCGGAGTTGGTGATAACTGTCTTGACTTCGACTGTAGATGTATTGTATCTCACGCCGTTAACATTCTTTACAACATTGGAAACATCGGTTGTGATGTATTGAGCGATATACTCCCTGCACTTCTGAGCCGCATTCTCCATGTTTGTGATGACATCGCTTCCGCTTGAGTAAGCTCTCTCGTAGTGATAGTCACTGTCTTTCGGTGCCTCGATAACCCAGTCAGGACGCGGGATGTTATTCTTACCAAGCTCGATGACTTCCTTCTGTCTCTTTGTCGTCTCTCCAAGAGCAACAAGTGTCTGGTCGTAGACAGCATAGAATGTGAGGTTTCCGCTCGTGCCGGGTGTTATAGTCACAAGACTGTTTACAGTCTCGAGAGGATCTCCGCTTCTTATCCAGCCAAGGAACGTATAGCCGTCCTTATGAGGATTGGCAAGTGTTATTTCGGACTCTGTCGTATATGTCTCGGGGTTGCTGTTGCCGTAGAGGTAATCGCCGCCGTCAAGCACATAGGAGAGAGTATATGAATCTGCACTCCAGAGAGCATCGAATGAGAGATCGCCACCCTTCGAGGTATCGACTCTGTAGACCTTCGACGGCTTATCTGTCGAAGAGTACTCACTTCTGACCCATCCCAGGAACTCAAAACCATCCCTGACGGGGTTCGTGAGGATGAATGCCTTGTCGACGAGAGAATAGCTCTCGGGATTAAGGACAGAACCTCTTGAGTAGTTACCGCCGTTGAGGTTGTAAGTAATGCTGTATGCGCTCTTACTCCAGAGTGCCTTGAGAGAAACATCACTTCTAAGATCCTTTGTCTTGATTACATAATCAACTATAGGCTTGTTGTTGTCATTTCCCTCTTCAACCCAGCCAAGGAATGTCCAGCCGTTTCTGAGAGGAGCAACAATTGTGAACTCATCCATGAAGTTCGTGAAGTAAGTCTTGTTGGAATCTGCATACTCGAACTCACCGCCGTTGAGATCGTATATGATATTGTACTTCTTCTCGGTCCATGTAGCCTTGAGTGAAACGTTTCCGCCCTTTGTTGTGTCGAATGTGTAGTCTATCTGAGCCCACTCTCTTCCTTCCTTCTCCTTGACGACCCAGCCGGCAAATTCATATGTATCCTTCTCAGGGTTTACAAGAACAAACGGCGCTGTTTCAACATTGTATTTCTCTATGTTGTCAGCACTTCCAATCGGGAGCTTGCCACCGTTAAGATCATATTCGATTTTGTACTCGATAGGCTGCCAGAGAGCAACAAGGTTGACATCCATACCCTTACTGCACTCGACTTTGACTTCCTTCTTTACGACGCCGTCTTCGTTGAGCCAGCCGAGGAAGATATAATTATCTCTCTTTGCTTCCGGAATTGTTATATCTTCATCTTCGATAGTGAATGTTGAAGGTACATCAACATTACCGCCGTCGAGAGTAAGATTGACTGAATAGTTATGAAGCTTGAAGAGCGGGATATAGACTCTGTCGCCCGTGCTTCCTTCATCGAGTGTGAGATCGATCTTTGCCTCTGTGTACTCTTCATCTTCAAGTACCCATCCCATGAAGTCGTAACCGAACTTCTCCATGTTATTGATGGTAATGACATCTTCGACTGTATATCTTGTAGGATTCGTCGGGATGACTTCGGCAATTCTCGGAGCATACTCTTCATCACTGCCGTAAGTGATCGAATAGGAAAGAATTACCCAATTAGCCTTGTAAGATCTGTCTCCATGGCTTCCCTGATAGATTGTGACTGTCTCATAACCTACTTCTTCAACCTTTGTCTTCTGATACTCATAGACGAAACCTGCATCCTTTGCAATGTTCTTTACTATGTTTTCAAGTATCGAGGAATCACCGACAGAATAATCGAGTGTTATTATGTTGCCGTTGATTGTGATTACAGCCTGAGGGAATTCACGTGCAAGGTATTCTCTGACGGTGCCCTTGAGCTCCTGGGAGAGATCCAGCGGAAGAACCCACTCTGATTTATTTGAGTATACTTTGATTGTAATATCGACGCCTTCAATGGAGAAAGTCATGGCAAAGAGAACAGGCTCGATATCGACGACCTCTTCTGTTGTCCATCCGATGAAGCGGTAGCCGTCTTTTACAGGTGTCGGAAGCTTGAATGTAGCTGTCTCGTATGTGTAAGACATGGGAGCATCTTCCGGAAGCTCACCGCCGTCAAGGTCATATGTTATATTGAATACATCGGGAGTCCACTCTGCCACGAGAGTAACATCGCTTGTTCCTGTTGTTCCCGTGAACTTGTCCGTATAAAGAATACCGCTTGCACTGTCTCTCCAGCCTGCAAATACGAAGTAGTCCCTGTGAGGAGCATTGAGGTCGAATCCCTCGAGGCCGTATGTGAAGCTTTCACTGTTGCCTTCGTCAAGCTTTCCGCCTTTGAGATCGTAAGTGACTGTATATGTGTTTCTCTTCCATACAGCAACAAGATCCTTCTCTCCCGTGCTTCCCCTCTTGATAATGTAATTGGAATCGGCAAGAGACTCAGCCTCATCTGCTGTAACATTACTCTCCTCCGGAGTGTCCTTTGCTTCAGTCCAGCCTAGGAATGTAAAGCCTTCACGCTGAGGTGCGACAAATGTTACTTCGTCGACAATTGTATACTTTTCGGCATTCTTCTTCTCTTCAACGACAGGAGTTGTCTCAACAACAGGCTCCTGAGGCATTTCTTCCACGACCTTGTCGCCGATGATACCGTCAAGATTGTATGTGATATCATACTCGATGATATTCCACTTTGCAGTGAATGTGATAGGATCCTTTACATCCTTACGAACCAGCTGTGCTACCGGAAGTTTATCCGATGTTTTATCCCCGGGCTTGACCCAACCCTGGAATTCATATCCTTCCCTTTGAGCTTTTGGAAGAGTAATCGTATCATCCTTACTTTCCCCTATTGCTCTTTCAAGCTCGCCTTCGACAAATTGTCCACCTGCGAGATTAAATGTAATCGGGTTACGATTTATGACGAGCTGGAGTCCGGTATCCTCCTTACCGGTCGTCGCACATGAAGATAAAATCATAACAGCAATTAAACAAATAACAAAAAATTTTGATGTCCGCTTCATAAAGTATCCCCAAAATATAATAATCTTGTTAATTTTACTCTTCTGGCAAAGATAAAGAAAGTATCAGACAAGAAAAAATTATACAGAAAGATAACTTTAGAATTGAAAAAACATCACTTTCAAATATTATGTTTGATTATCCTCGCCGTATGTTTCCTGTCGTCCCTGTCATAGTTGATGCCGACAAGGAGAATATCGCCATTGTAGTTGTTGAAGAGAGAAGGATATTTCTTATCGAGTATCTGAGCTATCGCTCCAGATGCACTCTTATTCCACTTGAGTTCAATTACAAGCATCGGCCACCCGGAGTCCGGAAGCGGGATGTAGACGATATC
>CAVHKW010000106.1:0-4095 GCA_963636745.1 uncultured Oscillospiraceae bacterium
GCAGCTCCTTTCAGGATATGCCAGAGGGAACGGGCCATCTCGAGATACTTATGATAACAGAGAATTAAAAGAATGAAGACGATGGAGAATATGAAAACGCCTTTACGACTCTTCATGGAGATACTGTCCGAGCCCTCGAAACAGTCCATCCAAAGAGCCAGAAAATATGCACCAGTGATGATGCAAATCATTCTAATGTAACTAGTTACCCCCCCCCATAGATATAAAAGGCGGAGCTTAAAGCAAACAAAACTGCGTTAAGGACACGCTCTTTTTCATGAGAGAGAAATCGGGCAGCATAATATGTCGTAATGGCAAGTGGAAGAAAAATCCACAAAAAAGACATTGAGCCGAATTCCATATCCCGATAGTACACGAAAAGAAGATGGACTTCAAACCCCGGACCGTTATTCCGTCGCTATGATATCTCTCTGTTACTATCAGAAACAGTCACAAAGCTGACAAAGAAGAAAAAGCAAATTCGGAGTATCCAGTTTAAACTACCCAGCGGCAGAGGCATAAGGAGTCTTGATTTCTGCTTTCCTGAATCCCGTTCAGGGGTACATTGCACCAGTGACACGGCCCGGCCGTCAACGAACGATAGTTCCCACAGCCACCCCTTTGCAACAAATATTGTATATTATTCGTTGCATTTTTCCAGTAATAACTATTACTCCGGCTCGATCAGGAGCTTGAACGAGTTTTTGTGCCATTCGATGAGGCCGTCTCTCTTCATCCTCCCGAGCTCCTTAGAAAGGGCAGTCCTCTCGACGCTCAGGTACTGCGCAAGCTCCTCTCTGTTGAAGGGGATGGAGAAAGAGAGGCTCCCGGTCTTTGCATAGAGAGCGGAAAGATATGTCAGGATCCTTTTTCTTATTGTCTTTCCCGTTGTACAGAATATTCTGTTGGAGAGTACCATGTTCTTTTTTGATGTCACCTCCAGGAGGTTTCTCATAAGTTTTACATACCACCCTCTCTCCTTATACTTCTCATCAAGAAGTTTCCTTATGTTGATGAAGAGTATGGTGCTCTCCTCTTTCGAGACCACATCGACCATCAGAGGGGATGACGAGAGACAATAGCTCTCTGCAAAGACATTTCCCTCACCCATACTGTTGAGAATGCTCTTATTCCCCCACGGATCTATACTCTCAATCAAAATGGTTCCCGACTGGACGATGCCTATTCTATCTGTCATCTCTCCGGAGTGGAGAACAGCCTCCCCTTTTTTATAAGACTCGACAAATATTGCGTTTATATCCCTGAACTCACCGATCTCCTTTTCGGTTATGTCTTTGAACACAGCGGACGAAATTAACATAAATATTCTCTTTTCGTGGTTTTAACCACGTACTCCTCTTCCTTATTATTCTATCCTACTGTTACAAAAACAACAGATAATGGAGTAAAAGATGAAAAGAAGAATAATTGAAATAAACGAAGAGAAATGTAACGGCTGCGGGCTCTGTGCTTCTGCATGCCATGAAGGCGCAATCGCAATAGTGGACGGGAAGGCTAAACTTATGAGAGACGACTATTGTGACGGCATGGGAGACTGTCTTCCATCCTGCCCCACAGGAGCCATTTCTTTCATAGAGAAAGACACACTCGCCTATGACGAGAAGGCAGTTGAAGAGAACAAGAAAAAGAAAGCTCAGAGTACTCCCCACTTTTCCGGGTGTCCCGGTCACCAGATGAGACAGTTCAATAGAGAAGAGAAGGAAGAGGTCTCTGCAAAAAAAGAGAAGGCTGAATCACAGCTCCAGCAGTGGCCGTGCCAGATCAAGCTTGTTCCTGTGAATGCGCCTTACTTCAACGGAGCAAAGCTTCTCATTGCAGCAGACTGCACAGCATATGCCTACGCTTCGATCCATGAGGACTTCATGAAGGGTAAGATCACGATCATAGGATGCCCCAAGCTCGACAGCGTCGACTACTCTGAGAAGCTCGAAAGCATAATTGCATCCAACGATATTAAATCAGTCACCGTATTGAGAATGGAAGTTCCCTGCTGCGGAGGTCTGGAGAATGCAGCTATGACGGCTTTGAAAAACAGCGGCAAGTTCATTCCTTGGAGAGTTGTAACATTCTCGCTTGACGGAAAGATCCTCGAGGATTGAGAGGATGGTCTTCTCTATCGTTGACGATAACCCGCCTGTTGACGGACTTACGATATCGCAAAAGGGAGATAAGGACGGAAGCGTCTACTTCTTCTCCCTTGGTAAATCTTGTGATATATCCCCTGAAAACTACGACGAGAACAAGCTCATTCTTGTTCTCTCGGGGAGAATCACGATATATACCTCGTCGTCAAAAATAACACTTGAAAGAGGAGAAGCAATAATAACAAACCCCGGCTCATTCGGAGTCAGGGCAGAGGAAGAGAGCGTCTATATGGAAGAGACGCCCGGGAGAGAAAATATGGTCAATGAAAAGATAAAGAGCGGAGAAGTTTTCGCACTCAAGGAGCTTGTACCCTACCGCAGAGACAGCATTGTAAACATGGACGTACTGTCCTCATCAAATGCGAAGTTCGCACTTATGGCTTTCGACGAAGGAACAGCGCTCGGCGAACATGCAGCGCCGGGAGACGCAATTGTCTTTGCCTTAGAGGGCAGTGCAGTAATCGGATACGAAGGAAAGGAATACAGGATAAAGGAAGGAGAGAATTTCCGATTCGAGAAGAACGGAAGACACAGCGTCAGGGCGGAGGGACGCTTCAAAATGGCACTCCTGCTATCACTCGAGTAAGACCATACACCGGCAGAAACCCTGCCGGTATATTTTTGCTTTTAACCTAAGAAAATCGCACAAATAGAACTATACCGGCCATCCGACATTCCCCTCAAATATAATTCATTATTTTAAAAGAAGTTATTAATTTTGCCGGCCGATTCTTGTAATGCTATATGTAGTTCTACTTCAAACTATTTTTAGGCACAAGAGAGACAGTTATGGCATTCATCAAGGCTCAGAAGCTTACATATAACGAAGAAGGGAAAATCCAGTCAGGTTCGGCCGCAATTGTTGATATGTGACAGTAAGCATGAACTCGGCGGTTTAATGTTTCCGATAACGAGAAAGGGCATTCCGTCACCGATGTCTTCTGATAATGTGCAGAGGATTCTGGAGAAAATTGAGAGGAAGTTGAAGGAAAAACGTTCTGACTTACCTCATCTTCATGCTCACCTCTTCCGTAGGACAAGAGCAATGCATCTTCTGACACATGGAATGTCTCTACCTCTTGTGTCTGAATGGCTTGGACACTCGCAGATTGAGACAACCCAGATCTATGCAAAAGCTACCATGGAAATGAAGAGAGAGGCGAAAGAGAAGGCAGATAAGGCTATGGGACCTCTTCTTGGAGTAGTGGAAAAGTTCAAGTATGCTGACGATGAGGAGACTCTCAAGAAGCTTGCCGGATTGATTTAATTCCGACAATTGGCTCTTACGGCCTAATGTAATCTCTTTAAGCTGGAAGAGTTACTTCATTTCTATCGGCATTAATAAAAAGTCGGCATTTGCGACATAGAGACTGTGTTCAAGACAACTAAGGAATATCTTGATCTTCTTCCTCTCCCGAAGTGGACTGACGTGACTGTCAGAGGAAAGATACTCTCGGACATCATCAACACCATTGTTCTTCTCCTCCTGAGAAAGAAGATGGGAGGAAGCGGACTTTCTGCAAGCGAGCTATACGGCAAGTCCCAGTCCTTAATGTGCTTCCGTAATAACAACGGGATGGTGACAGTTGAGACGCCGTGTAAACAGGTGAAGGAATATTACAAACTCTTAGGACTTGAAGTCCCCGCGCATGTGAAAATTGACAGCTTCAAGAAGGAGAATCTATTGATACAAATGTAGTGCTACTCTGAGTTTCTCTTAGAATTGTGCATGTGCCTTGTATTTTTTCTATGCTTTATTGACATCACATATGACACCATGTATATTGAAATCAATAGGTATAAAGATGTCAAAATGGGATAAACTGTTAAAACGTATATATAGCTTATCGAAGGATCTTCGATTTGACGAATTGCGAAAAGTATTAGAAAGCTATGGATATGAGATGAATGCTCCACGAACAGGAAGCAG
>CAVHKW010000107.1:0-73306 GCA_963636745.1 uncultured Oscillospiraceae bacterium
AAGGTTAATAAGGGTCGGAAACAAATTGTTATTCCGGCCCTTTCTCAGAAATTTCTTTGTTTTTCCTCCCTTTGACCTTATAGTTTAATTAAGGAGGATAGATATGCGGACGAACATTATCATCCATTCTGTTTCAGGGAATATCTACCTGATTGCAAATTCATTGAAAGAGAAATTAATCGAGAAGGGCTGTGATGCAAGAATCTACAGGATAGACGACTCTGATCTCCATGTAGCGGCAGCCAAAGACAACGAGGCAAACGAATACTACGAAGAGATCATCTCTCTTCCTCTTGCTTCAAACGAGAAATTGAGAAAAGCCGACACAATCGTACTTGCGTGCCCCGCACTTTTCTCTCTGCCATCGGCGGAGATGGTGACATTCCTCAACGGAACACTTCAGTTGAGAGATAAGAGGGAACTCGAGGGAAAGAGATTCTATGCCTTCTCTTCTTCACGCTACGGCATAGACGAGGGAAAGAGCGCAATAACGGGTCTTCAGCTCTGGGCGGACAGCATGGGACTCGACATAATAACAGAGCCCGTCTTTGTCCACGATGACGGCGCAATACTTGCAAGGCGCCCCGGCCTTGAAATCGAGAATGTCATCTCGGAGATGGCAAATAGCATCATCGGCGAATAGTTTAGAATACCCGGGCTTCCCCGGGTATTCTGTCTTTTACTTCGGCCAGGAGAAGATTATTCCTTTCACAAGCCTTGTGAATTTATCCTTAACCATTTTACCTGCTTCAAGAACCTCCTGGTGATTAAGAGGCTGATCAAGTATTCCTGCTGCCATATTTGTCATACAGCTTATTCCGATTGTCTTAAATCCCATCTGGGAAGCGGCAATGGCTTCCGGCACCGTACTCATGCCGCACGCATCGGCGCCCGCAAGGCGCGCAAACCTGATCTCGGCAGGTGTTTCGAAGTTAGGTCCGCTCATGAACATATAGACGCCTTTTCTGAGGACGATGTTGTTGTCGACAGCGACCTTTTCTGCAAGCTTTCCGATCTCCTTGTTGTATGCTGTCGTCATATCGAAAAAGCGTGCTCCGAGTTCATCGTTGTTCGGTCCTCTGCACGGGCTTTCCGCACACAGTTTGATGTGGTCTGTTATAAGCATCAAATCGCCTACATTCCACGATCTGTTTACACACCCCGCCGCATTTGTGAGGATAAGCGACTTTATTCCGAGCATGAACATCGTTCTTATGGGGTAGACACACTCGTCCATCGAATAGCCTTCATAGAAGTGGAACCTTCCCTGCATGCACATAACTGTCTTTCCTTCGAGTTCCCCGATAATCAGCCTTCCCTTATGGCCCTGCACAGTGGAGACCGGAAAGTGCGGTATATCTTTGTAGTCGATAATAACTGCATCCTTGACTTCGTCTCCGAGGTCGCCCAGTCCCGAGCCGAGAACTATGGCAAGGTCAACCTTTCTATTTCCGAGTTTAGAGGAAATATAAGAAGCACTTTCTTTGAGGTTATCAATTGTATTACTCATCTCTTTCTCCTTTATTAAATTTTCCATTTCACTATATCATCCAAATCCCGTCTTACACGCTCTCTCGTCTCATCAGGATACCCGAGCGCAAGAAGAGAGGAAACAATGTCTTCGTTTTTATCAATGCCCAGCTTTTGAAGTAGTTTGTCTCCATCAAAGCCCTCGATGGCACAGCTCTCCACCCCGAGCTCAGCTGCCGTCAGCATCATGAATGAAAGAGGAAGATAGGTCTGAGCTTTCGCCCAGGATGAGAGATTGCCTTCCTTCTTCAATTCCTCATAGTAGCCTCTGAAATCTTCTATGAACTCGTCCGGGCTCCCCGGGAACCTCATTCCGCGCTTTCTCACCCACTCTCCATCGGGGTCATAATACACGGGGTTTTTGACAGTCAAAACAAGAGTAACAGGCGCTGTCTTCATACTCTCCTGATAGAAACACGCATCGATTATGTCGAGGCTTCTTGTGACATATATATCGAAGTGCTCCAGTCCGAAAGCAGTCGGGGCAAGTCTTCCGCTCTCAAGTATCGTTAAGAGAGTTTCTTTATCTATATCCCGTGAGAGATATTTTTTACAGGCGAAACGCTTCTCCGCCGCATCAAGAACATAACTTTTCTTCATTTAGTTAAAAAATCTCCCCGTCGGATCATGTCCTTCGGAGAGATATGTAAAATTACTTACTTAACTGTGATTCTTCCCTGAGGCTCAGCATATTCAGTGCCGATTGTGCCGTTGAGACCCTGAGTGATGTAAGTGATGAGTACCTGGTTGTCGATCATGATCTTATCGAGGAGGAACTCGTTGTCGGCAAACATTGTGTAGCCGTCGCCCATATCCTGGAGTTTGTAGTTGTGAGAAGCAAGCTTATATGTCTTCTCCGGATCGAGTGCAACCCACTCGCCGTTCTCTTCAACGTAAACGTCCTTGACTCTTCTCTCGCCTTCAACGCCGACGAAGAGGCCGTCTGCATCCTTCTTGACGCCTGACGGGATAGATGTATCGATAGTGTACTTGAGTCCGCTGACCTGTAAAAAGCCTCCGCTTTCGCCGAGAGCCTTTCCATCCTGGGAATGAGGAAGAACAGTGTTCATGCTTCCGAGCTCGAGAGCATCGAGAATTTCCTGTCCTGTTGCATAACACATGCAGAGCATGTTGCCGAACGGATGGACGGAGATCATGTTTGCTGTAGAGAGGTCACCCTTATGGATAGCTGCGCGGATACCGCCGCCGTTTACAAATGCAATGTCTGCGCCTGATACATATCTATAAGCATCTGCACAGAGGTCACCGATAGCTGTTTCCTGGTTCCTGACCATTCTTGCGCCTGTCTCGTCGGCAATAGCAAGCTCGACGTCCGAGTGAGCGACGATTGCATTGAGTGCATTCTCGTACTCAGCCTTGATGGAGTCGATATATGCTGTGAAAGCTGCATCCTTTTCATAGTCGGAGATAAGCTCTGTCTTGACTGATCCGTCGACACCGATAGTCATCTTGCCGATGTTTGCAAGTTTTGTTCCTGTCTGTGTAAGAACAACATTCTTTCCGCTCTTGTCCTTGACAAGTTCGCCCTCTACGACGGAGTGTGAGTGTGCGTCGATGACTGCATCGGCACCTGTGATGTTGGCAATGAGATCGTAGGATCTGTTGGGCTCGCTTCCCTCTTCGATTCCGAGGTGGGTGATGAGGATGACAACGTCAGCGCCCTGTGCCTTGACTTCATCGATGTATCCCTGGACTGTGCTGTAGAGCTCTTCTCCTGCTGCAAAGTGATAAACGAACTCACCGTCTTCCATGAAGTACCTTGGAGTTGACTTTGTAAGTGTCTCGGGAGTTGAAACACCGATGAAAGCAACCTTAAGGTAGCCGAAGTCCTCGATAACATACGGGACTGTGGCGGAGAGAAGATTTCCCTGGCTTCCCGAGTATGTGATTGTAGCATTGAGGTACTGCGCGTTAGCCTTACCCAGAAGCTCCGAGAGTCTGTCCATGCCGTAATCGAACTCATGGTTACCGAATACGCATAGGTCATATCCTGCTTCGTTCATGATATCGACAAGATAGCTTCCTCTGCTGACTGTTCCGATGACATCGCCCTGAATGGCATCACCGGCATCAACAAGGATGACATCGTTGCCTTCGGCAATCATTGCATTCTTATATGCAACGAGGCCGGCATATCCGATATTCTCATCGATTCCACAATGGACATCGTTTGTATAGAGAACAACTACTTCCTTCTGTGCATCGAGCACTTCTCTTGCGCCTTCTGCAAAGACCATTGTCACACTGAAAATGAAAACGAGTGCAACGATGGCGATTCTCTTAAATTTGTTCATAATTCCTCCGTTTCCCGTATAAAAGCGGGAGAACCAATAGCATTATAATAAGAATACGGGACTTTGGGTAAAGAAATTGAACCAAAGTAAAAAGAAGTTTGAGAAATAAGAAAAGGAGGGTCGCCCCTCCTCATACACAAAGAATAAGTTTTTCTTATCTCTCGCTCTCGAGAAGAGCAAGGATGAAAGGTCCCACACCTTTGAAATCGTCTGTTGCGATCTTCTCTTTGATGTAATACTTGAAAGAGCCGTCGCGGTACGGGTTTCCTCCGAGTCCTGCAACAGAACAGATGCCTCCAAGATGATATTCATCACCGCTTTTCGTAAGATACTTGTCTTTTATGCCGTTAATTGCTTTCTTGCCGTAGTCGACGTAAACAGAATCGAGATAGCCTTTTCTGACTCCTTTATAGAAAGAATAAGCAAACATGCTTGTAGCACTTGTCTCAAGATAGTTACCCTCTCTCTCTCCCTCGTCCGGCACCTGATACCACATTCCGCTCTCATCCTGGAAAGGAAGAAGGGAAGAAGAAAGAGCTTTTACTCTGTTGATTAAGTCTCCTCTCTTCGGGTGATTCTCCGGGAGGAAATCGAGAACATCGATCACCGCCATCAAATACCATCCGATGGAGCGTGACCAGAAGTGCGGGCTGCAGCCTGTAATTTCATTGCTCCAGCGCTGTCCTCTCGATTCGTCGAATGCATGGTAGAGGAGCCCGGTCTTTTCGTCCTTGAGGACATCATAAGCCGTAAGGAGTTGATCAACGACATCGTCGACCTCTCTGCTGTTATTGTATCTTGTTCCGTATTCAACGTTGAAAGGTCCTTCCATGTAGAGGCCGTCAAGCCAGATCTGCCAGGGATAGATCTCCTTATGCCAATAGACTCCGTTGAGACACCTGGGCTGCGTCTCGAGCTGCTCGCGGAGAATATCCTGGGCCTTTTTAAATCTTTCTTCCTTTGTCCTGTCGTAGAGAATGAAGAGAGCACGCCCCGCATTGATCTGATCGAGATTATACTCTCCCTTGCGGTATGTCTTGATTGTGCCGTCGCTTTCAATCATCGGGTCATAAAGCGAATAGACCCAGTCGAAGATGGAGTCATCCTTATACTTTTCCGATACGAGAAGAGAAGCAAAGAGCACAAGACCATGCTCATAGTGCCACTTCATCATTCCGCTGTGATATCTTTTTTCTACACTCTTTACTATTTCTTCAGATAAATGTGCCATCCTTTTTCCTCCGATACTGATTTAGTATCACCAACGGGCTCCACATTTTGCAAACTCGACTTTGCATTATTCAGACTACCGCACCCTTATGTTTCCGGGCGGGAATCCCTTGACCTTCCTGAACACACGGCAGAAATAAGCCTGATCCTGGAATCCCGTGAGGGATGCAATCTCGCTTATCGAGGAGCCTGTCTCGAGTAGGAGACGAGAGGCTATCTGGATACGGTACCTGTTGAGATAGTCCCACGGGCTTATTCCGATCTCCTTACGGAAGATCCTCGTGAGATAGTCCTCGCTTATATTCACCGACCCTGCTATCTGCCAGCGCGAAATGGAGTATGTCGCGTTGTCGTTGAGGTAGCATATGGCCTTCTTGACGAGAATGGATGTCAAAGGAGGAAGGAGTTCCTCCCCTCCGAAGACACCGACTAGCCTGTTTATGAAACCTTCTGCTTCCGTTATCGAAGTATTTACGATGAGGACATTCGGTGTGCTGCTGAGTTCGTCTATGTCTTGAGAGTTGAATTTGTCCTCCACGATGAGAATAGGAGTCTTCGAGAATCTTCTGTCCTTTCTGATTGTCTCTATTCTCTCCATATCGACAGCATAGAAGATAAAGAGCGGGGACTCCGTATTCTCCTTTATTTCCTCCAGGCTCCTGATCTCCTTCACGGGAGCGAACTCCTTGAGAATCGAGAGGCTCTCCATGAAAGGTCCGAATGAGTAGATACATCCCTTTCCTTCCGTCGGGATTGTTCCTTCGACTGCAGCAGCAACGGAGATGCTGTCATCATTGAGGCCGAAGCACAGGAAAGGCATAACCCTCACATCCTTGTGGTTCCTTAAAAGGTTCATCGCAACACCGCTCTGCTTACTCACCCTACGGGCATCCCAAGCAATCGATGTGTATGATATGATATTGTTGATCTGGACTATGACATCGTCATAGCTCATAAATGAAGCCTTATGAGCAATAGATTCCGGCATCGATTCCGCATTGTCCGATATGAAGAGTATGCCCTTCTCTCCCGAGACGAGAGGCTCCTCTCCCGAGAGTGTCGGATAGGAGAGGACAACTTCGAGTCCGCCGCGGGTTAGGTTGAACTTACATCCCTGCATAAGAAGTAGTTTCTCGACGTATTGAAGCGTCGGCGATATTTCCTCCGGGTGCGAGAAAGAAGCGCCTCTGAACTCTATGAGAACTCTATCTGCTTCAAGGGAGACAGATGCGTTTATATCATCACCGAAATATGTGACAAGGCACGACGATATTTCGTCGAGGCTCTTTTTATCGAATACTACAGACGGCAGGTAAGACGGAGCTTTTACCTTTATGCCTTTTTCCTTCATAACACCAAGAAGGTCTCCAAGAGGCACAAACTTCGTCTCGAGGGTAATATCGCCCTTCTCGACGGCGCTGAGTTCCAATAGGTGCTCGGCTTTGACGACTGTTGCGAGGAGGCCGTCATTTACGTCCCCCTTCTCGATGAGAACATTCTTGATGTGCTCAAGAGGATCTCTGAGCTCTTCGGTTATATGTGAGTAGAAATCACTCGACTGTTTTTCAGCCTCCTCCGCCCTCATGCTCTTCTCGCATGCAAGTGTGTAGAGGGAGATGGCCTGAAGCGCGGAAGATATGTCGATCCTGAGATTCTCGATCATGCTTGCAGGGCAGTCTCTGTTCTTGAGAATAAGATAACCGTCTATTCTGCTGTCATAGTAGAGCGGTTCGACGACGAAGAGACCACGCTGTATCTCATAACCGAGCTCCTCGGGATAGAGCAGCTTCTGCGGGAACTCCTCACCCTGTGTAAAGAGCTTCGAAGACGAGAAGCCGCATTCAAGACGTGTCTTTCCGTCATCGGTGTATGTGAACACAAACGCCTTATCGATTCCCATTATCGGGAAATGAGACTTCATTGTCTCCCCGAGTTCCATGAATGAGTGGACTTTGAGGAGTGTGTTGGTGAAGAGATTGTGGCCGTTGTTTATCTCGAGAGCACGGTAGCTCTCCGTTGCACTGACTTTGACAAAGGTCTCCATCATGATCTCGTGAAGAAGATCCATTTCTTCGACTGCAAGCTCCCTCCCGGGAAAGAGCTTACGGCAGAGTTTTAATGCAGAGAAGAAGAACTTCATAGTTCCGCCGTGCTTTATATAGCGCCAGCACAGCTCCTCGTATTTACGTCTGTTGCTCTTTTCGACCTTCTCTCCCCGCGGGAATATGCTTCTTGCTATCTCCATGAAGACAGAAGCGTTCTCACCGTGGCTGAGACGGAGGTTTATCCACTTCTCATAGTCTTCGAAAGTCACAACGGTATCTTTCACCATATCGTCATTCCCGTATGACTCCATACAGCCGCACGATCGGCGGTATATCGGGACACTCGGAAGGGTAAGGGATGTAAAATAACTATCGGGATGATTCTCCATGTCGCGAATGGTTTTGAAACTCTGCTCGACCATCTCACGCATAGGAAGCCGCACCGTCGTGAGCTCCGTCGGAGATAAAAAAGCCTCGGGAGAGTCGTTGAATCCCGCTATGGCGACATCGTCCGGGATATGGAACCCGTGCTCCTCAAGATACTTCGATGCAAAGAACGCCATGAGGTCGGAAGATGCAATAACAGCGTCGAAATCACGCTTGGGGACTCTGTGCTTCTTCTCGATTATCTCCCTTATGGCAGTCTCGCCCTCAGCCCACGATACAGGAGAGGAGACAAGAGCCTCGTCGAATTCAATACCGTGATCATTAAGACAGTTTTTATAGGCGAGTAATCTCTCACATGCCGAGTCATGGTTCTTCGGGCCCTGGAGAAATGCTATCTTTCTGTAGTTATGGATGGTGATGAAGTGTTCCACCATCCTGTATACCCCGTTATATGCATCGTAGCCTATCGACGGGACACCGGGAATGTCGATTCCGAGCGAGACGACGGGAATTTTCCCGCTGAGCTCTTTCGTCCACTCCCCCACATCACTCCATGTGACTTCTCCGGCAAGGGTACTTCCCCAAACAACTGCACCGTCAAGGTTATCGGACGAGGCATAACGGAAGATGGAATTACGCAGATGCTCGTCGCTTTTTTTGTAATTCAGTCTTCCCCCCGGGAAAACAAACACGGTGTTGTCCGAGTAAAGCCGCGATTCTTCATTGATGGCCTCCCACAGTCTCAAGCCCGTTCCCTGATGAAGATTCGCACCAAAATATCCTGTCCTTTTAGCCATAACATTTCCCCACTTACTTGGATTTTAACTGTTTTATGCAAATTTAGGCAAAAAGAATTACAAATTTTGCATCAAAAAGACGGGTAAATAATCACCATAAGGCAACAAGTTTGTACTATTGAGAGTAACCGTGACACCTCAATCATCTTCATTTTTCACCGGTTTACAATAGCCGGACACACAAAGTAAAACACAAAACGCATTTTTGTCGTTAATTCTCCCGGAAAGAGAAGGAGCTCCCCCAGCAAAAAGTCCCGAAAGAAGTAAACCTACCAATTAGGAAAGAAAAATGACCGATTTCGGAATTTACTCCAAAAAAAGACGTAACACCTTACTATTCAATGTTATACTGTTTGAGGAGAAAAAAACAATGAACACTAATCAGGACTATGCAATAGAACTCTCCCTCAAAAAGCTCTCGCCTGAGCTCTATAAGAGATACAAAGACTGCTTTGTCGTGTCTGGAAAGATGCTTACACGCTATGAAAACTACTTCCCCGATTTCACGGACCACTCCCTTCTTCATGTAATGGACATCCTTGAATACTGCAATAAGATCCTCTCGTCCGAGCTTGAGAAGATGAGTGCCGAAGAGCTCTATGTCCTTATGATGGGAGCTCTCTTTCATGACGTCGGGATGGGAATATCATTCTCGGATTTCGATTCCTTTATGAAGGAGCTGGGTCTCCCCGTCCCGACAGACCCCATCGACAGAGCCTGGGCGGTAAGACGTAACCACCACGAACTCTCGGGGCTCTTTTTGAAGAAATATGCTCCAATTTTCGAGATCCCGAACGAGAAGTATCGCGATGCAATAATCCAGGTATGCCGCGGCCACCGTAAGACCGATCTCTGGGACGAGAAGGAATACCCGTCCGATTACGAAGTGGAGGAAGGAAAGAGAATAAACCTTCCATACCTTGCAGCCCTCATAAGGCTGAGTGATGAACTCGATATATCACAGGACCGCAACATCAGTTTTCTCTACGATGTCGAGAATATGCCCTCGGAAAGAGACCGCGATGAATTTCATAAGCACATGGCTGTCTACAGTGTGGAAATCGAGGAGAAAAGAGTTGTCGTAAGAGCAAAAGCAGAGGATGAGAAAGTCATCGAAGGCGTGAAAGAGGTCGCTGACGAACTCTACAACAAGCTTATCTACTGCAGTGAAGTTGCCGCCAAAAGATCTCCATATAGAATAACGCAAAGTGAAGTCGCCCTCATATTCGACAAGGCGGAAGGAGTGACTGAGAATGAGTAGACTCGACAGCATTTTTCATCTCACGGAAAAGGGAACGAACGTCAAAAGGGAACTCGGGGGAGCTTTAACAAGCTTCTTCTCGGTGGCTTATGTAATCTTCGTCACCCCGAGCTATCTATCCCTCACGGGAATGGATTACACGGGAGTATTGCTCGCAACGTGTATCTCGTCGGCCGTCGGATGCTTTCTCGCGGCATTCTTCAATCTGCCATTCATCCTCTCTCCGGGTGTCGGTCTCAATGCATTCTTCACCTACACGCTATCCCTTACTATGGGATACACGTGGCAGCAGTCGCTTGCAGTTGTCTCGATATCGGGAATACTCTTTCTCATCATCAGCGTCACACCGCTGAGAGACAAAATGGTCAGCTGCATTCCTCCCAGCATGAAGAGTGCAATCAGTGCCGGCATGGGCATGTTCATTGCTCTCATAGGACTTCTCAATACAGGTATCATAAAAGCTGAAAACGGAACCCTGCTGCTGGGGGACCTCTCGGCCTCATCAACATTCCTTTCAATATTGAGTCTTCTCATAACAGGTGCTCTCATGGCATGGAAGGTAAAGGGCGCAATGCTAATCGGAATCGTAGTTACGACCGTTCTCGGTTTTCCGCTCGGAGTAACAAGTACTCCTGGCTCCTTCTCCATCTCGTTCTCGTCTTTGAAGGCTCTCTTTCTTTCCCCCGACTATGCAGGTGTTTTCTCCCTGGGGGTTCTTCCATTCATTACCGCGGTGATCACATTCACGATGTGCCTCTGTTTCGACACCATTGGCGCTCTCATATGTATAGGAGGCGCTGGTAACCTCCTCGAGAAGGACGGCGGACTTGGACGAAACAGTCTCGGTATGACATGTGTTGCCGTCTCCTCGGCAGTCGCACCTCTCATCGGCTCTCCTGCTGTCGGTATCCCGGTCGAAGGTACGACGGGTGTTGCAGACGGCGCAAGGACGGGGCTCTACACTCTAGCAACAGGTGTTCTCTTCCTCCTATCCACTCTCCTCTCACCTTTTGCCTCCATGATTCCAAGTGCAGCAACATCCCCCGCCCTGATACTCATCGGAATGCTTATGATAGGAAATGCCGCCAACATCTACTGGCATAACATAGAAATCGCCCTCCCCTGTTTCCTGACTATGATCATGATTCCTTTCACTTATTCCGTTGCCGACGGAATCGGTGTCGGTTTCATATCATACACGGCACTCGCCGTTATTCTGGGAAAGGCGAAGAAGATTCCTCCGATCACATGGGGACTCTCGCTGATGTTCGTCGTCATGTACATACTTTCGGCGCTTTGAGGAGGACAAAATGAACAAAATAGAAACATTCTTCCGTCTTGAAGAAAAGAACACAACGATAAGGAAAGAGATAAGAGGCGGCGTTACAACCTTCCTCTCCACTCTTTATATGATTATGGTTATTCCGGCCCTCCTTTCCGCCACGGGAGCAAGCAGCGCTGCGGTGATGAAAGCCGTGTGTCTTATAACCGGGATAGGCTCAATACTTGCGGGTCTTCTCTCGAACACAGCCTTCATAGTGGCACCGGGCCTGGGACTGGGGACCATCTTCACGTACACAATATGTAAAAACTACGGAGCAACATGGAACCAGGCACTCACGCTTGTCGCTCTCTCCGGGGTTATATATCTCATTCTTACCATGACTCCTCTCAGGGAGAGAATCACAGACTCCATCCCGATGCCTTTCAAGTTTGCATTGAGCGCGGGAGTGGGCCTTCTCATCACACTCTCGACTCTTATAAATTCGGGCCTCGTCACAGCGGAGAACAACCTTCTCGACATGGGCTCTCTGACAGATCCGAGTCCGCTCCTCGCTCTTCTCGGCATCTTCATCACTGCAGTTCTCTACATAAAGAAGATACCGTGCGCCATTATAATAGGTATGGCTGTTACATCACTACTGGGGATTCCTTTCGGAGTAACGACACTCCCGAAGGAGATAATGACCGGTGCAAATCTATCAGAAGTGGCATTCAAGTTCGATTTCTCCGTCTTTACATCTCTCGGCTTCATCCCGGTCTTCTCGTCAATCCTCTCTCTTGTTGTTGCATCGTTCTTCGATTCAATAGGAACGATCCTCGGCATTGCAACAGACCTCGGACTGACGACGTCAACTGGAGACCTTGACGGCGATGACAGATTGATGAAAGCAAACGGGATAGCGACAATATTGGGGTCATTGATAGGAGTGAGCAGCCTCACAGTCATGGCTGAATCTGCAACTGGTATGAAGGAAGGTGGAAGAAGCGGACTTTCTTCAATCACAGCAGGAATCCTCTTTCTTCTTCTCACGCCTTTCGCCCCGCTTGGAGGAATAATCCCGGGAGCGGCAATGGCAGCCCCGCTCGTGATGGTCGGCATGTCTATGATGAGCGGTATAACCCAGATAACGTGGAAGCATATAGAGGTATCGCTCCCGTGTTTTCTCATCATAATGGGAACACCTTTCACATTCAGCATAACAACAGGCCTCATGCTCGGTGTAATCTCATACACAGTCATCATGGCGACTCATAAGCATATAAAGGTAGTCGACCCCGTCCTCTACGGCCTCTCGTTTATCTTCATCCTGAATCTTGTACTGGGAGCACTGTTATGACTCTAGGGCAGAGGAAGGACATATGAGACACATCTTTCCTGGTTGGAAAGTATGAGTAAAAATGCCTGGATCTACTTGGCATCTTATATGAATGTAAAAGCCTTACCCGAACATCGAGAACCTTGTTCAATCCGATATTCTCCACAGATAAGGCAGAACGAGGTAGAAAACCGGAGAAAAGAGGGCCTGTTTTACCATGTATAAAATCTGGAGATTCATGATAAAATGAAAGTTAAACTCCGATACACCGGGCTTGGGATTTTCCCCGTCCCGTTTTCTCTGTCTTTCCTCTTATTCTCCACATGACAGAAAGCAACAAAAGAAAATCGTTACTGTTTTTTGTTGAATTATATTCTATAATCACAATTACGTTAAATCTTAATTAAAGAGGTCAGATATGAAAGAATTCATGGATAAGGATTTCCTGTTGGAGACCGAAACAGCTAAGACGCTCTTCCATAAATATGCGGAAGATGCTCCTATTTTCGACTATCACTGTCATCTCATTCCTCAGCAGATTGCCGAGAACGCACGCTTCACGACAATAACCGACGCATGGCTTGGCGGAGACCACTACAAGTGGAGACAGATGAGGACTTGCGGTTTTGATGAAAATCTCATCACAGGCAGTGCAGATCCTTATGAAAAGTTCCTCGCATGGGCCGAGACAATGGAAAACCTCATCGGTAACCCGCTCTATCACTGGACACATCTCGAACTTCAGAGATATTTCGGTATAAAGGATGTTCTCAACAGAAAGAATGCAGAGAAGATCTACAAGGAAACAAACGAAAAACTCAAGAGCGACCCCGACCTCTCCGTATGGGGAATCATGAAGAAATTCAACGTCTACGCAGTCGGAACGACAGATGATCCTGCTGATTCTCTCGAGTGGCATATAAAGATCAAGGAAGAGGGAAAGTGTCCGGCAAAGGTCATCCCGTCCTACCGCCCCGACAAGGCACTCAACATCGATAAGAGCGACTACAAGGATTACATCGAGAAGCTTGCAAAAGCTGCAGATATGAAGATCGAAAGCGTCGACGACCTTGTGAGCGCACTCGAGAAGAGACTCGACTTCTTTGTATCCCTCGGGTGCAGAGCATCCGACCACGCTCTTATGACATGTCCGCACACATTCTGGGACAAGGATAAAGTCAACAAGGTCTTCCTTGCAAAGCTCGAAGGAAAGGAGCCGGATGCAGAAGAAGTTGATGCTTATAAGACATATGTTCTTACAAAACTTGCAAAGCTCTACAACAAGAAGAACATTGCTATGCAGCTCCACTTTGCATCTATCAGAGACAACAACAGAACAATGTTCAAGAAGCTCGGACCCGACACAGGATACGACGCATCTTACGACGAGACACTCGCTTACGGCGTCAGTGCTTTCCTCGGGAATCTCAGCGAGACAGATGAAGTCCCGAAGACCATCCTCTACTCCCTCAACCCCAAGGATTACTATCCTCTCGGAACACTTATGGGATGCTACCAGGGCGGCGGCATGAAGGGAAAGATCCAGCTCGGCTCGGGCTGGTGGTTCTGTGATCACAAGGACGGCATGGAGGAGCAGATGAAGACTCTTGCCAACCTCGGGTCTCTTCCGGCATTCATCGGCATGCTCACAGACTCACGTTCCTTCCTCTCCTATTCAAGACACGAGTACTTCAGACGTATAATGTGTAACTTGATCGGAAACTGGGTCGAGAACGGTGAAGTTCCGTACGACGAGGAGAACCTCGGAAGAATCGTCAGAGCTATCTCATTCGACAACGCTCAGAAGTATTTCGAAGGTTAATCATTATCACATATAAATTGCGGGAGGCTGTAATATGGCCTCCCTTTCTTTTGGAAAGTTGCAATTTGTTGCATTTTTATTTTTTTTGCTTTCCAACTCAATAATTCGGGTATATGATCAATTATAAGTCTTAAAAAACCTACAAAGGAGAATAATGTATGGAAAAGTTCTTTAAACTAAAGGAGCACAAGACAGACGTCAAGACTGAAATCATGGCTGGTATTACAACCTTCATGACAATGGTCTACATCCTGGCTGTCAACCCCGGAATCCTTTCAGCATGCGGAATGGAATTCTCAAAAGTCTTCTCGGCTACTGCTATTTCTTCAGCAATTGCCTGTCTCGTAATGAGTTTGGTTGCTAACCTGCCTTTCGCACTCTCGGCTGGAATGGGTATCAACGCATTCTTCGCTTACACAGTATGTCTCGGCATGGGCTACAGCTGGCAGTTCGCTCTCACAGCAGTCTTCGTAGAAGGTATCATCTTCATCCTTCTCACACTCTGCAACCTCAGAGAAGCTATCGTCAACAGTATTCCCGAGAACCTCAAGAAAGCTATCGGAGCAGCTATCGGTCTCTTCATCGCTTTCATCGGTCTCCAGAATTCAGGAATCGTCATCGTTGACCAGAGCACAGTCTGTGCACTCAACCCGGCCTGGATCACATCTCCGGCTTGTATCCTCACAGTCATCGGACTTTTCATCACAGGTGTCCTCGTTGCTAGAAACGTCAAGGGCGCTCTCCTTATCGGAATCGTTGTAACAACAATCATCGGTATTCCTCTCGGAGTTACAAGCTATGCAGGCGGCTCATACCTCCCGGCAGCTCCATACTTCTTCAATTTCGAATTCGGAACAATCTTCCAGAACGGAAAGACAATCTTCGACTTCATCATCGTCATGTTTACATTCCTCTTTGTCGATATGTTCGATACAGTCGGAACACTCATCGGTTGTGCTGGTAAGTCAGGTATGGTCCGTGAAGACGGAACAATTCCTAACTGTAAGGAAGCTCTCCTTGCCGATGCTATCGGAACAACAGCAGGTGCCATCTTCGGAACATCAACAATCACAACATTCGTCGAAAGCGCATCCGGTATCGCAGAAGGCGGAAGAACAGGTCTCACATCTCTCACAGTTGCTATCCTCTTCCTCCTCTCTCTCTTCCTCGAGCCTCTCTTCGGATCAATTCCAAGTGCAGCAACAGCTCCGGCTCTCATCATCGTCGGTGTCATGATGATCACTCCTGTCAAGACAATCAACTTCGAAGACTTCACAGAAGGCATCCCGGCATTTATGTGTATCCTCATGATGGTCGTTACATACTCCATCTCCAACGGTATCATGTTCGGCGTTCTCTTCTATGTCATCCTCAAGGCACTCAGCGGAAAGGCAAAAGATATCAATGTTCCTACATGGATTCTCTTCGCTCTCTTCGTTGCAAAGATCGTTGTCAACACAATCTAAAAGAACACATAGTTTCTATCCGCAGGTTAACCCCTGCGGTTTTTCTTTGCCCAAATTCCGACAATCTTCTGTCTTTTTGATATTTTCGCAACAAAAAGCAACAAAATTTCTGGCATTTTAAGAAAAGGGCATTATCATAATTAAAAAAGGAGAATATTTCATGAACAAATTGACAGCACGTGATTTGATTAATGCATCAATGGGGAGAGAGGAATGCGATCTCGTCATTAAGAATGCACAGGTTGTTGATGTATGTGGTTCTACCGTATATAAGGCAGATGTCTATGTAAAAGATGGTTACATTGTAGGTTTCGACGGAGAGAGAAAGGCGAAGAAGACTGTTGATGCCTCCGGGCAGTATCTTATTCCGGGCTTTATCGACAGCCACTGCCATATCGAGAGCTCACACCTTTCCCCGAGTGAATTCTCCAACGCAATACTTCCATGCGGAACGACGACTGTAATCGCCGACCCCCACGAAATTGCCAATGCCGCAGGTCTCAATGCAATGAAATATATGCTTGAGTCAGCTAAAGACGCTGTTCTCGACATCTATTACATGTTCCCTTCCTGTGTGCCGTGCACATTCTTCGAGCACTCCGGTGCGGTCCTCAACGCAGCGGAAATCGAAACTCTCATCGACAACGAGAAGATCCTGGGTTTGGGAGAGATGATGAACTATGTCGGCGTTGTAGGCGCAGACGAGACTATCCTCGATAAGCTCGAGACATGCTACTCACGCCATAAGATTATCGACGGCCATATCCCGACAATCCAGGGCCAGGGACTCGATGCCTACCTCTCTGCAGGCATCAAGACAGACCATGAGTGTGAAACTCCCGAGGAACTCCAGGAGAAGATAAGAAAGGGTATGTATGTACTCCTCAGACAGGGAACTGTATGCCGCAATGTCCTCCAGCTTCTCCCCGGCGTTACAGATACAAACTACCGCCGCTGTCTCTTCTGCACGGATGACAGACAGCCGCAGTCAATTACAAGAGAAGGCCATATAAACTACGGGGTCAACCTCGCAATAAGCCACGGCTTAGATCCATTGAAAGCAATTGCATGTGCAACAATCAACGCGGCAGAGTGCTATAACCTCACCGACAGAGGTATGATCGCACCGGGTAAGAGAGCAGATTTCTTCCTCTCGAAAACACTAGATGAAATCAAACCGACAGAGGTCTTCGTAAAAGGCGAGGAAGTTGCTGAAAACGGTAAGATATTGAAAAAATCTCCGCATGTCGAACCATTCGGAGTCAAGGGCTCGGTCAAAGTCAAAGATCTAAGTCTCGAGACATTCTCGCTTCCTCTCAAGAGCGACCGCGTCAGAGTCATCGACATACTCCCTGGCGGCGTTGTCACAGGTAAGGGAGAGGCAACAGTAAAGAGAAATGAGAAAGGCGAATGGGTCCATGATCCTAATGAGGATATATTGAAGGTCACGGTAATCGAAAGACACAACAACACAGGACACCACGCATCAGCTCTCATCAGAGGATACGGAATCAAACACGGCGCAATCGCAGACACAATCGCACACGACTCACATAACATTATCGTCGTCGGTGACAATGACAGCGATATGCTCAAAGCTGTCGAAAATCTCATCAAAATCGGAGGCGGTATTACGGTCTTCAAGGACGGTGTGGAACTAGCGTCCCACCCGCTCGAGATCGGAGGTTTGATGACGGACCTTCCCGTTGACGAAGTCGTTAAGTGCCTCGATGAGCTCCACGATGCAGCAGAGAAGAAGATGGAGGGAATGAACCCGGAAATCGACCCGTTTATGACGCTGTGCTTCATGGCACTCCCCGTCATTCCTGCATATAAGATTACGGACTGCGGTCTCTTTGATGTGACAGAGTTTAAGTTTGTCGACGTTTCACTTGATAAATGAAAGGAGGGGATAACCCCCTCTCTTCATCTAAGGAAAACAGCATTGAGCTTTTTTAGCTCTTCTGCAATTTTAGAAGCAACCCACTTCGCGCCTTCGGGCCTGAGGTGGGTATTGTCTTCCTTACCCTCCGGGAAATTCACATATTCTCCCGCGGGGAAGTTCATGTAGTATTTCTTGCTCTCCTCCTCTCCCATTACAGCAAGCTCCATCATCAGCGGGAGGGTGATATCAATAACGGGAACAGAGCACTGGTGCCCCGCAAGCTTCATGGCAGCGATAAAATCCTTATGGGTATCGACCGGGAGTCCCTTCTCATATTGGTGTCTCGGGACAGATGTAATGAAATAGACGGAGCATCCCTTCTTCTTGAATTCCTCCGCCATATATTTCAAATCTGCAACATATGTTGTAAACGGCTCTGTGCCCCTCTCGTCAGTCTTCTCGTCGTTGTGTCCGAATTCGATTATGACACAGTCTCCCTCTGATGCCTCATGAAGAGCGGTGCTGAATATGCCCTCCTTGAGAAAGGAGAGTGTCGAACGGCCGTTCTTTGCAAAGTTGAGAATTGTCCATTCGGGTTTTACATAGAGGAAGAACTCCTCACCCCACCCTGTCTCGGGGCGTGCCGTTCTTTCCTTGATTGCACAGGTGGAATCACCTAAAAGTATTAATCTGTTCATAGCTCTATATTAGTAAAAAATGAGGTAGCTTTCACTACCCCACATCTTTGAATTGGAGAAGATTATCTCTGAACTCTTCCCGATCCGTCGCCCTTGCAGAGAGCTTCGACTTCGCTGAGTCTGGAGAGGTTGAAGTCTCCGTTGATTGTGTGCTTGAGACAAGATGCAGCAACTGCGAAGTTGATTGCATACTCTTCGTCATCATAGTGGCTGAGGCCGTAGATGATTCCTGCTGCGAAGCTGTCGCCGCCGCCGACTCTGTCGACGATATCTGTAATCTCATAGTGGCGTGAGAGGTAGAAACCTGTCTTTCCGGAGAGAGCTGCGCTCCATCCGTTGTGGTCTGCACTCTTGCTTTCACGGAGTGTGATTGCGACATACTTAACATTCGGGAACTCTGCCTTTACTTTAGCTGCAAGTTCCTTGTAGACATCTGTATCGAGCTTACCGCTTGTGACGTCGCTTGCTGCCTCGATTCCGAGACACTTCTGGATATCTTCCTCGTTAGCGATGACACAATCTGCATACTTGACAAGTTCTCTCATGACTTCCGGAGCTTTCTTACCCCACTTCCAGAGCTTCTTGCGGTAGTTGAGGTCGATGGAGACTGTTGCTCCAGCTTCCTTGGCCTTCTTCATTGCAACAAGTGCACAATCTGCAGCTTCCTTACTGACAGCCGGTGTGATTCCTGTTGTATGGAACCATGTAGCTCCCTTCATGATCTCGTCCCAGTTGAAATCCTCCGCCTTAGCCTTTGCGATAGCTGACTCTGCTCTGTCATATACGACAAGGCTCGGTCTCTGGACAGCGCCTGTCTCGAGATAGTAAATACCGAGTCTTCCATCCTTGACCATATTGATGGCTGATGTATCGACACCATATTTCATGACTTCACGCTTGCACGCCTCTCCGACAGCATTGTCCGGAAGAGCTGTGACGAACTTTGCATTTTCACCCAGAATCGAGAGTGATACGGCGACGTTGGCCTCTCCGCCTCCGAAAGTAGCTTCCAAAGCCGGGCTCTGGAATAATCTTTCATGTTCAGGGCTTCTCAAACGAAGCATGATCTCGCCAAATGTTACATATTTCTTATCTGACATACTCATCTCCCTTTATTTTTTGTCTAATTTTCTTCTTCGAGTTTTTAAGAGTCAACAACATGTCTGAATCTTCCGTTATGAAGTCGTTTTAATGTGATAATATAATAAGACGGAGGAAACGTATGAAAGAGTCTGAATTATTTGAATTTTTCCATGCACTGGGAATAGTCCCGGTTGTAAAGATTGACGATGCCGAAAAAGCAGAGAAACTTGCCGGCGCAATGGTCAGAGGCGGCATCAACTGTGCTGAAGTCACATTCAGAACAGACGCAGCAGAAGAAGCTATCAGGAGAATGGCAAAAGCTTACCCCGAGATGGTAGTTGGAGCAGGAACCGTTCTCAACCCCGAAACAGCAGAGAGAGCTGTCAAGGCAGGTGCACAGTTTATAGTATCACCCGGTCTAGACGAAGACACAGTAAAGTGGTGTCTCAAGCATGATGTTCCGGTTACACCGGGCGTATGTACAGCAAGTGAAGTCCAGAAGGGCGTAAACCTCGGCCTGAAGGTTCTGAAGTTCTTCCCGGCAGAGTCATCCGGCGGCGTCAAGATGCTCAAGGACCTCGGAGGCCCCTTCCCGCAGACAAAGTTCATGACAACAGGCGGAATCAACCCGGACAACCTCGCTGAATATGCAAAGGCATCCAACATCCTCGCTGTCGGCGGTTCATGGATGGTTAAAGCTGATCTCATCAATAACGACAAGTGGGATGAAATTGAAGCACTCTGTAAAGAGGCTGTCACAAAGATGCAGGGCTTCGAGCTTGCTCACTTCGGCATCAATGCAGAAGGCAGGGACGACGCAGCGGACATGACAAAGAAGTTCTCTTCATTCGGAATGGTCACAAGCGAGACAAGCAAGGGCTACTTCATGGATAAGAGCATCGAGATCATGGCTCAAAACGGCCCCGGCACAAAAGGCCATATCGGATACAAGGTAAACAACATCGAGCGTACAATGGCTTATGTAAAGAAGCTCGGCTACACAATCAACGAGAAGAGCTTCACATATGATGCAAAGGGCAAGGTCAAATTCTTCTATATCAACGAAGAGATCGGAGGATTCGCCGTCCACTTCATCGCTAAATAAGCGATATCTTATCTTGAGAGGGTGTTGTAAATTCAGCACCCTTTTCTTTTGAATAATGTTATAAAAATAACATTTAATAATAAAAAATAACATATTGACTAATTTCTAACAGTTAATTATAGTCTCATCAACCTACTTGAAAAACCTTTTTAGGAGATTGATATTATGAAAAAACTATTTGTTTTACTCACACTGTTATTGACCTTCTCTCTTGTATTCGCAGGCGGAAGCCAGGAGACAAAAGAGACCTCTTCAAATAAACTCCGTGTCGCCATGGAATGCGGTTACGCTCCATACAACTGGACACAGACAACTTCAGACAACGGCGCCGTCCAGATTTCGGGGAGCAAGGATTATGCTTACGGCTACGATGTCATGATGGCGAAATATATTGCAGAGTACCTCGGAAAAGAACTCGAGATTGTAAAACTCGACTGGGATTCTCTTGTACCAGCAGTCCAGTCCGGAACAGTTGACTGTGTTATCGCAGGTCAGTCGATCACATCCGACAGACTCCAGATGGTCGACTTTACTAATCCCTACTACTATGCATCAATCGTCTGTCTTGTAAACTCCGACAGCTCATATGCGTCTGCCGAAGGCGTCCAGGATCTCAAGGGAGCATCATGCACAAGCCAGCAGAATACAGTATGGTACGACGTATGTCTTCCCCAGATTCCGTCGGCTAAGATCCTTCCGGCACAGGACAGTGCTCCCGCAATGCTGGTTGCCCTCTCCTCGAAGAGAGTCGATCTCATCTGTACAGATATGCCGACAGCACAGGCAGCTCTTGTTGCCTACCCACAGTTCACCCTCCTTGACTTCTCGACATCCGATGACAACTTCAAGGTAAGCGAAGAAGAGATCAATATCGGAATATCGGTATCGAAGAGCAACCCCGAGCTCACAGCGGCAATCAACGAAGCTCTCTCGAAGCTTACTAAAGAAGATTACAACCGCATGATGGATGAGGCTATCTCAGTTCAGCCCTTGTCCCTCTAAGGAGAGAAAATGACAATTTCACAGATGAACTTCTTCCAGAGGATGCTCTACATCCTCCAGAGATACAGTCTTTCATTGTTGTCAGGAGCAGCTACGACTATGGTTATCGCCATAGTCTGTACGCTCCTGGGGTGCGTTATAGGGTTCGCAGTAGGTCTCGTGCAGACAGCAGAGCCGAAGAAAAATGCAGGAAAGCTCCCAAAAATCCTTCTCAGGATCGTCAAATGGATCCTCAATGCCTATGTCGAGATCTTCCGTGGAACCCCGATGATGCTCCAGGCGGCATTCATCTACTACGGCTCTGCACAGCTCTTCAACATCAACCTCGGCATGTGGAGCGCAGCCATCATCATCGTCTCGGTCAACACCGGTGCATACATGGCGGAGACAGTGAGGGGAGGAATCCTCAGCGTCGACAACGGCCAGAAGGAAGGCGCAAGAGCCATCGGAATGAGCCACTTCCAGACAATGACTCTTGTCATTCTCCCGCAGGCTTTGAGAAACATAATGCCCCAGATAGGCAACAACCTCATCATCAACATAAAGGATACATGTGTACTCTCAATAATCGGAACTGTGGAACTCTTCTTCACATTCAGAAGTATCTCGGGAGCACTCTACACATACTTTGAAGCTGCAACTGTGACAATGATCATCTACTTCCTTCTCACATTCGTTTCCTCGAGGATCCTCCGCTGGGCGGAGAACAAGATGGACGGGCCGTCCAACTTCGACCTAGCCACGACAGATACCCTCGCATTCACAAGCGGAATGACACGTTATGATGCAAAGACAGGAGGAACCCACTAATGGAGAAACTTCTTAAGGTCGAACACCTTGTCAAAACATTCGGAAACAATGAGGTTTTGAAAGATATACACTTCACAGTCGAGAAAGGTGATGTCATAAGCATAATCGGCTCCTCTGGATCAGGTAAGTCAACGCTCCTGAGGTGCATCAACATGCTCGAAGATGCAACAGGCGGAAAGATCTACTATCATGATAAGGATGTTCTCAAAGGCGAAATAAACGAAGACGAGTACAGAACGAAGGTCGGCATGGTCTTCCAGTCATTCAACCTCTTCAACAACTACAACGTCCTCGAGAACTGCACAATCGGACAGATAAAAGTTCTCAAGAGAAATAAGGCGGAAGCTGAAAGAATCGCCCACGCATACCTCAGGAAGGTCGGCATGGACGAGTATATAAACGCAAAGCCCCGTCAGCTCTCGGGCGGTCAGAAGCAGCGTGTCGCCATTGCACGTGCCCTTGCAATGAATCCCGAAATCCTCCTCTTTGACGAGCCTACATCGGCCCTGGACCCCGAGATGGTCGGAGAGGTACTAGACGTAATGAAGAAACTTGCTCTCTCCGGCATGACTATGATCGTCGTCACACATGAGATGGCCTTCGCACGCGACGTATCGAGCCGTGTCCTCTTCATGGCTGACGGAAGAATAGAGGAAGACGGAAAACCCGAAGAGATATTCCTCTCTCCAAAGAGCCAGAAGACAAAGGACTTCCTAACAAGATTCCTCAACACACAGGCAGGAGAATAAGGAATTACTCTTCTCATTCAATATCCTCGGAGACGATCCGGGGATTTTTAGTCGAAAGTATACAACGGCAGAGCCGTAGTTAGATTTAAAAAGAGCAGATACTTCTCAATTAGCCTCCCGATCGGCCGATTAAACGGGGATTCACGGGGAAAACAACAATATCCGAACGGGGATTCGCGAGAAAAATATGTTTACCTGAACGGGGATTCGCGTTATATTATAAGCTGACATATGGCACGAAAACTATTTAAGAGAAAGATATACAGCACGATGCTTGATTGGAAAGAAAGACTCGGGGACAAATACGCCCTTTTCATCAGGGGCGAGCGCCGTGTCGGGAAGTCAACAACAGCGGAAGAATTCGCAAAGAATGAATTCAAATCATATATCAAAATAGATTTTGCTCATACAAACAAAGAAATAAAAGAACTCTTTGAAGACACATATAACCTCGACTTCTTCTTTCTGAAACTCCAGCAGTTAACAGGAAAGCGATTATATGAGAAAGAGTCCGTAATCATCTTCGACGAAGTGCAGCTTCTCCCGAAGGCAAGGGAGTCTGTCAAATACTTGATTGAAGACGGAAGGTACAACATCATAGAAACGGGATCTCTTATCTCGATAAGAAAGAACACCAAAGATATCCTCATCCCGAGCGAAGAGTACAAGATAGACATGTTCCCCATGGATTATGAAGAGTTTTTATGGGCCATAGGTGACGATATTACCCCTGAAACAATCAGGACACTGCTATCAACAAAGAAACCGGCAGGAAATGCATTACACAGAAATCTCATGAGACTCTTCAGACTCTATATGCTTGTCGGGGGAATGCCGCAGGCAGTAGAGACATATATAGAGAAAAACAATCTTATGGAGGTTGATGAGACGAAAAGAGCGATTATCGACCTTTATGAAGAGGATTTTCTAAAGATTGACGCCTCAGGTCTCGCTTCCGATATATATGATTCGATTCCCTCCGCTCTCAGCGGCAACGCGTCAAGATACATCCTTTCTTCTGCAGGAGAAGACACAAGAAGCGGACAGGTAAGAGCTCTTCTTCCCGATATCCTGGGCTCATACACAGTGAATATCGCATGGCACGCAAACGATCCGAATGCGTACATGGCTCTGACGAAAGAGGATGGGCGTTATAAACTCTTTCTTTCCGACACGGGGTTATTTGTCACGCTTTGTTTTAAAGACAAGAGATATACCGATAATATCGTCTACAACAAACTCCTTTTCGACAAACTTGAAGCCAACCTCGGCTATATCTATGAAAACGTCGTCGCCCAGATGCTCGTATCGAAAGGCAATAACCTATTCTATTATACGATGCCGAGTGAAACGTCAAATCATCTCCATGAGATAGATTTCCTTCTCTCCGACGGAAGTAAGATAAGCCCGGCAGAGGTAAAATGCGGCGCCTACCGCAGTCATAAGTCTCTTGATGCTTTCTGTGAGAAATTCAGTCACAGAATAAAGGAAAGATATGTTGTTCACACAAAAGATTACAAAAGAGAGAATGGCATCACATATCTCCCGGTATATATGGTGCCGTTCCTTTGAGTGAGCTGTAAACAGCAAGTGGTATCATTGATTAATATCTTTAAATACATATAGTTATGATTGCCTCCTTAATACCTAAATCGTTGTTTTGAAAACCATTCTCTTTCTTGATGAGACATTGCAATACGATATTTCGATTGACAAATTCGGCATAACAGAATATATCACAAACAGTAGGTGTATCTCAGCCTTTCCGAAAGGACACATAAGTGTAAATGAGAACGTATCAAGTGAGCTTCTCTTGGCTCTAATCAAGAAATTTAAAAACGAGTGTCTCGCTACTCTTTAATGCGATTGATGGGGCGGATTGAGTTCAGCCCCTTATTTTACGGGGATCTCAGTGATATCTTGATGAAACAGGAGAAACTGTGTGGCTCCAGGGTATATCAATCGACAAACAGGGCATAACAAGGTTTTTTGTTACTAAATATTATATTTACAAATATTATATTTAAAAATATATTATAAGCAATGGAGTATGATATGTTTTTTGTCGACAGAAAAAAAGAAATAAAGCAGCTTGATGATGAATACAAAAGAGAGGGATCTTCTTTTGTTGTAGTTTACGGCCGGAGAAGGGTCGGAAAGACAGCACTCATCAAAAAGTTCATTTCGGATAAAGACAGCGTGTATTATCTTGCGACAGAGGAGAGTGACGAGATGAACAGAAAGCACTTTCAGGAGACCATAGTGCATCTTAATCCAATATTCAACACTCGTGATGTCTTCTCCTGGGATACTCTCTTCACCCTCCTGCCGTCACCTCAGTCCAAACGGATTATTGTAATTGATGAATTTCAGTATCTTGATGAAGTAAATCATTCTTTTCTCTCGATACTTCAAAAGATATGGGACGAGAAGTTGAAATCAAGCAATGTCATGTTGATTATATGCGGCTCTTTGATAAGGATGATGTGGTCACAGACAATGAATATCTCCAGCCCGTTATACGGAAGAAGAACGTGCTCGATGCGTATCCATCCGATACCGTTTGAATACTACAACGATTTCTATTCGGGTAAGCTGACAAAGAGAGAAATGGTTGAGATGTACTCCGTTACGGGTGGTGTGCCTAAATATATAGAAATGTTTTCGACCTGTCATGATGTTTACAGTGCAATAAAGGAGCGTGTCCTCGATACATCATCCATTCTTCTTGATGAGCCGGAAACAATACTAAGGAAAGAAGTCAGCAGCATAGGAACGTATTTCTCCATATTGAGTGCCATAGCACTCGGCAACGAAAAACTCGGCGACATATCCTCATACCTGAATACAGAGCAGACGAAGCTGACTAATCCTCTCTCGGTATTGATTGATCTTGATTTGATAGAGAGAGTTATCCCCGTAACCAACGAGAATCCCGGAAAATGCAGAAAAGGTCTTTATAAAATAAAGGATCCTTATTTCAGGTTCTGGTTCAAATTCATCTATCCGAACATGTCTCAATTGAATATGGGCTGGGATAATTATGTAATGGACAGGATAAGAACCAATCTTGTCGACAGCCATACAGCCTTTATATATAAGGATATTTCAAGAACGAAGTTGTGCTCTCTTCAAGAAGATGGCGCTCTGCCCTTTTCATTCAACCGTATCGGCGCATGGTGGGACCAGTCAACTGAAATAGATGTAGTTGCATACGATTCGTTCGGCCTCGATATGTGCTTCGGGGAATGCAAATTCAGAGTCGAGAAGACCGGACGGGATGTACTCGATAAACTCATTGAAAAATCAAAGAAGGTCAAATGGAAAAATGAAGAAAGAAGAGAGTGGTTTGCCCTGTTCTCCATCTCCGGTTTTACTGATGATGTCGTAAATAAGGCAAAAGAGATGGGGAATCTTTTGCTTTTTGAATGATTGACCAAAATAGATGATCAGGAAATTTGAATAGAAGAGTGAAAACATGGAGAATCGGGACGACTTCAGGTGTTTTTACCTGATTGAATAAACTGAGGCAAGAAAGTAACTATACTGAAACTTGAAAAGAAAACAATAATATTTAAATCGTGATTTGTTAAATTATGATTTGATAAATCATGATTTGATTGTTATTATTCAAACAGGAGGGATTATAATGAACCTTATAGGAAGAAAGCATGAACTTGAGCTCCTTGAGAAATTCTGGGAGTGCGACGGGTATGATCTCGGTGTGGTTTACGGGCGGAGGAGAATTGGGAAGAGTTATCTCCTTAAATACTTTTCCGAAGGGAAAAGAGCTGTGATGTTTCAGGCGACCACGAATGAAAAAAGTAATCTTAACGATCTTGCTTCTTTAGTCTCGTCGTTATTCTCATTAAGCTCTTCTGTCGTCTATTCATCCTATGAGGATGCTTTTAACGACATAGCCAAACTGGCGGAAAACGAAAAACTGCTCTTTGTCATTGATGAAGTGTCATTCCTTGAAGAGAGCAATAAGGATATTCTCTCAATAATTCAGAAATATTCAGACTTGGTTTTCCCTCATACAAAGCTGAAGCTTATCCTCTCTTCATCAATGGAATCTTTCATGGTTGAAAGAGTATTAGGAGGAAAGACTCCGCTTTTCGGACGTTCATCCCTCAGATTGAAACTCCAGCCTCTTAAAGCGGAAGATACAAAGTGTTTTTTTCCTTCCTGGAAACTGGATGATTTATCCTTCTCTTATGTAATTACAGGTGGAGTACCGTACTACCTGATGAGACTGAGCAGGTACAAAACACTCATAGACGCAATCGAATCTGAATTCTTCTCTCAGGGCGGGGCACTCTTAATAGAGCCTTATCTTCTGTTGTATTCAGAGTTACGCAATGTGGATCTATACATGGAGATTATGGCTCTTATTGCCGGAGGGACAAACAAGACATCAAAAATTGCTGATAAGGCCGGGATATCGCAGGCGCTGTGCTCGTCTATGCTGAGGAAACTGGACAATCTTGCATTTGTGTCGGAGAAGAAAAATTCAGTGATAAATACGAAAGTCCTGGGATGGGAGATAACGGATAATTTCCTCTCTTTCTGGTTCCGGTATATATATCCCGCGAGGAAGGCCGTTGAACTCGATAACGCTTCTCCCTTCTTCGCCGAAACCATAAGAAGTCTGGACGAGTTCACAGGAAGGCATATTGAAGAGACCATAAGAAAGTATATCGTCAGAAATTCTTCTGTTCCCGTAAAGGATTACGGTTTTTTTGAATTCGGTAATCCTCTTGAAAGAAAGAACGAGGAAATCGATTTTGTTGCTGTAACTTCAGAGGGGCTCTATCTCTTCGGGGAGTTTAAATGGAAAAACAGTAAGGTCAGTTTAAACGAGCTCGAAGACTTGAAGAGAAAGGTAATCCTCTCCAATCCCGGTAAAACTTTAACTGAGTTTTACCTTGTATCGAAATCCGGATTCTCGGATGAGATCTTAAAGAGTGCGGTTAATGATCACTCGATACACCTCATCGAAGGCAGGGCTGTCTTCGGCTTATGACGAGGCCCCTTTCTGATCAACAGATGAAGGCATAAGACATGGTACGCCAGTAGGTAGAAAGAGCATCAAACTGCATCCTTGGAGTCCGGATATATCTTCCGGGTGTGGGATTATCAAGCCGGGACAAAACTTTGTAAGTTTTTAGAGCCGGATAACGCCTGATAGTTCGATTATGTCGATTATATAAGACAATGTTTACATATTTTTGTCGATTATAGTCGACAAAACTCCAAAAACAGCATAGATTATCATCATGAACCACGACATATTGAAAAATGTAATCTTTGATCAGCACATAACGATAAGAGAGACCGAAATAGTTGAAAGACCCGACTACACTTTCGATATGAACGCCAATTATATAGTCGTCGGGCTCAGGAGAGCGGGAAAATCGACCCTGCTTTATTCTCTTGTCAAAGACTTAATAAAAACAGGTGTCGACTGGAATCAAATAATATACATCAACTTTGAAGATGAGAGACTTTCCGATTTCATTCTCTCCGACTTCAATGACATACTCTCCGTACAGAAAGAACTCACCGGCGGGGAAGGCTGGTTTTTCTTTGATGAAATCCAGAATATCGAGGGATGGGAGAAATTTGCCAGAAGAATGGCGGACAGCAGAGAACACACCTTCATAACAGGGTCGAACGCAAAGATGCTCTCATGGGAAATGGAGAGTAAGCTCGGGGGAAGGTACCTCACAAAATATGTGACGCCGTTCTCGTTTAAGGAGTATCTTGATGCTTCAAATATAGCGAGAGATGAGTCTGCTCTTCTCTCTACGAAAGGACAGGGAGAAATCAGAAGATGTTTCAATGGTTACTTCTATTATGGAGGGCTGCCGGAAACCTTAAGGTTGAAAGACAAAAGGGAATATCTCTCGAATGTTTTCTCTAAGATTATGCTCGGTGACATCGCCTATAGAAACAAAATCAGAAACATCAACGGCCTCAGGTTGATGATACAGAAGGTTGCCGGGTCTGTTAAGGATGAAATATCGTACTCACACCTTCACAACATATTGAAAAGCACAGGAATAACAATAAGTAAGGATGCGGTGATTGATTACATATCCTATACGCTGCAGTCTTATCTGATATTCAAAGTCGAAAACTACTTCTCGAAATTCGTGGATAAAGAGACAAAGGCGAAGTACTACTTCGAGGACAACGGCCTGTTGAATCTCTTTCTCACAAAAGAGGAGCCGAGGCTGTTGGAGAACCTCGTTGCAATAATACTCAGGAAAAGATACAAAGATGATTTCTACTTCGTCAAAACTCCATCTCTCGATATCGACTTCTTCGTGCCGGAAACGGGAGAGCTCATTCAGGCAGCATATTCAATCGAAAATATATCATCAGAGAGGGAGACTTCCTCTCTCTTGAAAGCGAAGAAGACCATGAAAGAAGCCGTTTCTTTTACTATCATTACCTTTGAAGAAGAGAAGGTATTATCTCTTGACGGGATTACAATCAAAGTCATACCTATCTGGAAATATGCCTTGGAGAATCGGGACTAAGAGCCTCTTCCGTTTTCGGGAATCTGGAGAGTCTTTCCGTTCTTTGCCTCTCCGGGATGCCGGAAGAGCCACGTTCGGCCATGAAGTCTATATTATCGCCTCCTTCCGCATCTCATGTTCCCTGACAGTATTTAACTTAAATGGAGATGGAGCCTGACCATTTTCTATGTCTCCAGTAACGGACCGATAGAATCCGCTTATAAGTTCATCCCCGAGTCAGTCTTTTCTTTACTTTTCGTTTTCTCATTTTTGAAGCGCATTTTTAAATATAAAGCGTAAATGAAGCGCAAAAATCCATCCGACTTATAAGATTCCTTTTGTATCGGCTCCGCCACGGGAGCTCAAAAGGAGAGAAGAGATTTTCTCTATTCACTTTGTGTTTTTGAGATTCTTAAAGCTTTCCTTCGAGCTTTTGAAGAGCACACTCATCGCAAGCGATATCGTCTTTCTCGTCTCCTGCGGGAGTTTCCTGAATCCTTTTACAATCTTTATTCCTGAATTGAACCAATTGTCCCTGAGTTCCTTGAGAGTTCCGGCATCGCTCTCCTCCATTACGGTATATACAGCGTCGATGAATTCTCCCCGCTTCTCCCTGTCAAGATTCTTCAGCCACGATTTGAGCGTGCCGTCTATGAAGCGTGAACTGTAATCCGCCTGGTCAAGGTGAACGAAGTTATCTCTCTCCACGTCCCATGAGTAAATATTGTGCTGTCCGACGCCTGTTCCGGAAGAATGAACGATAGTGTACTTCTCCTCATGTTCAAGCATCATGCCGACAATGGATGTCTGCGGAATGAAGGAACGGACAATGGGACAGATTCTCCTGTAGCCTTCCCTCTCGATGATGCTTTCCTCGAATCCCGGGCCGTCGTAGTTGTATATGGCTTTGATCCTCTTCTGATATTCCTCATTGATGAATGACGAAGCATATACAGCGAAGTTGCCGCCTTTGCTGTGACCGCCGAGAGTTAATGTGCCGTCATATCTTTTCTCAATGTCCTTTAGATATCCGAGGGCTCGGATCTGTCCGGGAATGACAGTCATGAAGGACATGTTGAAGTCTTCCTTGAGGCCGAGGAGTGTATTGTCCGTACCGCGGTAGAAGAGATAAATATGATTGCTCTCCTTCTCTTTGAGAGCAATTGCCGCAAACTGTGTCTGACTCTCATCCTCCATAACCGATGTGTAATCGAGTATTGTCATCAATGAGAATCTGGGGGCCGAGAGGAGCGCTTTGATGAAAGCTTTGTCGTTTTTCCCCGTTTCCTCACCTAAGGAATCGAGAAGAGCTTTCAGGGCATTCTCCAGTGTTTCTCCAGACCACGTCTTTCCTGTAACCTCGAACTTAATATATGCAAGACGCGCAAGGATCCCCCCGTCAACCTCGTTGAAAGGAAACAATGTGAGCGGGATATCACCACGCCAATCAAGATAATCAATTATTCCAGCCATTTCTGTTCTCAGTGAATATTCTTGTGAATTTCACATGATATTTCAACACCACGATTAAACAGGAAGCGGGGAAATAATGTCACACATCATACTCATATACCTTTCGAATTATGTTGTATGCCGGATACTGTTTAAGTCTATAACGCAGCAACCTATTCCAGCTTGAAAAGATCATCCATGGTGACCTCGTTATTGACAATGGAACTGTGAATATTCTTCTTTACTCCGTAAGTTGTTATAAACGTAAGGAGCAGAGCTTTCTTTGTCTTTGTTGCATGCTGGAAGAGAGAGATACGATTCCTAAGCTTTCTTTCATACTCTTCTGTAATAACAAACTCATCGAGAGAATATTTCATCTCACAGATATTTATTGTCTGATCTTTTCTGTCTATCAGCATATCTATCTGTGCTCCGCTCCATTCTGTTCCGTCTTTATCAGTAAATGGCTTTGTATGCCAGGAGTATACGCTTGATAAAACTCCGAGAATGCTGAGTCTGGCCTTTATCTCATTGATGTGATGAAGACAGACACACTCAAAAGCATATCCGGCCCAGGCACTCTTAGCCCCGCTTGAAGACATATTCGTCCAGAAATTCCGGTCCTGACTGTAGTTGTTTTCAACGAATCTGAGATGAAAGAGGGAAAAGAGATCGGTGAGCTGATAGACGCCGTCACGTTCTTTCTTTCCAATGGAAACATACCTTCTTATGAAATCACACGACGAAAGATTTTCCAGGACTCTGGTAAGCTCTTTCCCGTCAATTGAAGAAGCAGAGAGGATCTCCGCCCTTGTCATTCCGCTCAACTTTCCTGATAATGCTTCTATTACTCTCCTGTATGATTTTGACTCCTTGAAAAGAGAACGGAAAAGAAAATCAAATTCAACTTTCAAAGGAGCCCCATCTCTGAAGAAAAGCTCGTCGATGTTTATTGAAAGCGGTATATCTGCCCTGAGCATATCGAGATAATACGGAATCCCTCCCATAATCATATAGAGCTCGAGTATCTGATAACGGCTTAAAGAGATCCCCTTCATTTCCTTCAGGTACATTTCGGTTTCGCCCAATGTAAAAGGTGAAAGATATATTGCTCTGCTGACTCTCCCGTAGAGTCCGCCCTTGTCTCCGATCAGTTTGTCCATCATCCAGGTAGTTGCTGACCCGCAGACAAAAAGCTTCAGCTTCACAGAAGAAGGCCACATGTTCCAGAAGGAGGAGAAAGATGCAAGAAAATCACTTTTGGGATTATCCATCCACGGAAGCTCATCAAGAAAAACGAGAACTGTGTCTTTCTTTAAAGAGAGAAGATATTCTCTGAGAGAATTGAAAGCTTCAAACCAATCCGAAGGCGAAGGTACTCCGGCTTTAGAATATCTTGAAAGCATCGACTGGAACTCTTTCAAAAGCACCTTCCTCCCGGTGTTATAAAGACCGGTAAACCAGAAGTCAAATTCCTCGTTAAAATAAGTTTTCACGAGGTATGTCTTTCCGACCCGCCTTCTCCCGTAGAGAGCAACCAGTTCCGACTTCGGCGACATATAATACTCTTTAAGGAGCTCCTGCTCATATTTCCTTCCGATTATCTTATTATCACTCATGCTCAAATTCTATATTGATTTGTCCGCATTAACAACATCTTTTCCCCTTAAGTGGTGTAAAAAACATAGTTATGGGGGAGTAATGTTTCAAACTCGAACATCTTATCATAAAAGTGTTGCTTTTTATTATAAGACTAAATCTCACTAAAGATCACCCGGGGAAAGTAAGAGACCACATCCGAGAAGGAATATCAGAAGGGATTAGAAAAGAAGTGGAGAGCGGGCTCCCCTCTTTGACAAGGATAGCGCAGAGAAACAAATCCTTATGCATTGTCATGAGTGATGATATCTCAAACCTTCCGGGAAGTATTAATGCCGTCTAAACGCAGCCAATGAATTTGTCCACCTCGCCGAACCTGTTTCTCTGAATAAAAAAATGGACTCCGGAGAGCCCACCTATGAATCACTCAAGATTAATAAGCCTTAGAAGAACGAGCCTTCTTGTTCTTGAGCATCTGCTTTCTTGCCATAGCCTTGTCCTTGCGGTGCTGGATAGCGGATGGCTTCTCGAAGTATCTGCGCATCTTGTAATCTCTGATGACGCCTTCCTTCTCGACCATTCTCTTGAAACGCTTAATTGCTTTCTCGAGTGGTTCTGTTTCTTCAATCTTAACGAATGCCATAAATATCTCACCTCCTCTGCCCGCGGGCCCAAGAATCTCATGTACTATACCAAATTGTGATGAACTTTGTCACTACCCCTTATTTCTTTTTCGGCTTCTTGAATTCCTTCTGTCCTCTTATGGTGCCGCCGTCGCATAAGATATCGACACCGCATAGGTATCCGTTACGGTCGTCGGCAAGAGATGCAATGGCGAATCCGAGCTCCTCGGGCGTTCCCATTCTGTTGAGAGCACTTGTCGCGAGCATTCTGCCGCCGTGTTCCTTCTCGAGCTCTCCCATTCCTGTTGCTATCAAACCGGGTGAAAGAGAAGCCACTCTTATTCCTTTCGGGCCGTAATCGAATGCACACTTACCTGCATACCAGACAACGAAGTTCTTCGAGACACCGTATGCAAATCCCTTCTTGAGGTAGTCATCCTTGATCATACGTGTCATCTTCAAACACTTCTTTATGAATGAAGCTTCGTCTGTCTCTGCAAGAGGATAAGCTTTCTTCGGAAGTGCGATATCGGGCATCGTGTATGCAGCCATGGATGCTATATCCACGATAACACCGCCGTTCTTCATCAATGAAGAGAATGCTGTGTTGACATAAACTGTCCCGAGAGCATTTATCCTCATTATCTCCTCGGGTGTTGTATTCATTGCAGGAGATACCCCTGCCGAATGGATTACCGTCCCGACGTCCCCGAGCGATGATGCGTACTCTGCGAGTGCTTTGACGCTCTCCTTCTTCGATGTGTCGCATGCTTTTGCATAAGCCTCGAATCCTTTCTCTTTCAGTCTCTCGACTGCTTTAAGAAGCTTACTCTCCGTTCTTCCCGAAACAACTATAATTCTATCCTTTGGCATCAAAAGAGCTGCCTCATGCCCCATTCCGGAGCCGCCGCCCGTAACTACTACAACCTTTTTCATAATTAACTCCTTCTCTAAGTTTAGATAAAAAAGTAGTTATTAACAAACTCACAACTCGACAAATATCGGGGAAAGTGTCGATTTGAACAATCCATTTTCAATTGTGAGGAACTTATATCTCATCAGCACTTCTTAGAGACCTGAAGATAAAGCCGGCTCCCGAATAGAAGAAAATGACGATAAACGGCAGTTAACGATATCATTTTTGTTAAAATGTCAAAAAGAGTAGCGTTAAACGGCAAAAATGTATAATAATCATTATTAAAGAGTTTGAAGAAATATGAGAATATACAAAAGAGAGAAATACCTGGAAAAAGTAAGACCTTTCTATGATTCGGATTTGATCAAAATTATCACCGGAATCAGGAGATGCGGAAAATCGTGCATCCTGAAACTTATCGAGGATGAATTAAAACAAAAAGGTGTTCTTCCGGATCACATCATATATATCCAGCTGGACAAGAAAAACTTCAAATGGATTAAGACTCCCGATCAGCTTGAAAGTGTAATTGATTCCTACGTGAAAGATTCAGGCTTTTATTATCTGTTTGTTGATGAAGTACAAAATGTAAGAGGCTTCGAATCCGTCATACAGGGATATCAGGAGGAGGAGAATTTTTCTATTTTTCTGACTGGATCAAATTCTTATCTGCTCAGTGATGAAATCTCGACAAAACTCACAGGACGTTATATCAAATTCGAAGTCTACACGCTTGACTATCAGGAATATGAGGAGATGAAAATCTTCTACGGCTGTACTGTGTCACAGAACACGTTGGAAGAATTCAAAGAATACATGGTGAACGGAGGTTTTCCAAAGAGCCTTGAATTCAAAGACCCGAGAGCAAAACAGCTCTACACGGAATCGATAATCACCGAGATATTCGAGAAGGACATAAGAAAAAGAAACAAAATCAGAAGCAGATCGGTCTTTGATAGAATACAGAACTATTTGATTGGAAACTATGGAGCAACATTCTCATTAAAGAACGTATTTGAATATTTCAGGGATGTTGAAAAGATAAACGTCACAAAAGCAACAATACGCAAATATATCGATATCCTTGTATCAGCCAAGATCCTTTACAAATGTGAAAGGTTTGACCAGAAAAGCAAGCGGGTACTCAGTGGAGAATGTAAATTCTATCTTGCTGATCTGAGTATATTCTTTGCAATGAATGTTGATAACAGGATCAACTTCGGTGCTTCACTTGAGAATATCATATACTTATACCTCTTGAGTAAAGGATACAAAGTGAATGTCGGCAGAATCGGAAAATTCGAATGTGATTTCATCACAAGGGATTTGGATAACCAATATGCATATATTCAAGTATCTCAAAGCGTCGCGGACAAAACTACCGAAGAAAGGGAGTACAGACCGTTCTCTCTTATAAGAGATGGATACCCGAGGTATCTTCTGACTCTCGATACTTTGAAAAACCAACGGGACGGCGTAAAACATCTCGATATCATCGATGTTCTAACAGGCAGAGTGAAAATATAGTGAAGAACGAGAAAGCAAATACGCCCACTTCGTTTTTTTCAAAGAAGACAACTACCAACACAGTCTCAAATGAAGTAACCTTTAGCTATGTTGAATTTAGGTTTCAGAGCACACGATTTCGGTTCTTTCTCATCCGTTGAGGAACTCGGCGGGAATATTGAGTCTTTATTCCCCGGATCAATTATACAGCTTGCACTCAAGAAAGTTGTTCCCTCCTCTCTTCCGTGGACGGAATGGACTGAGGAGTATATAGAGAGCGTGGTATCGAGTCTGGCTTCCCACGGTGTTAAAGTTGCAATCGTCGGGTGCTATATAAATCCGGTGCATCCTGACGAGGAGAAGAGAAAGAGCGAGATAGCCCGGTTCAAGAAGAGCCTCGCCCTAAGCGCCACATTCGGCACAAAGATCGTTGCAACGGAAACAGGAACGCAGAACCCGAAAGGAGGATACTCTCCCCTTACAAGCGATCCCAAATACCTCGAAGTCTTCTACTCTTCTCTCTCCGAGATGGTGGAGACAGCAGAAAAGTACAACGCATATTGCACAATTGAAGCTGTCAACCACACCCACACAATGACAAGTCTCGAGAGAATGGCCGGTATGCTGGAGAAGTTCCCGTCAAAGAACCTCAAGGTTCTCCTAGACCCCATCAACCTCGTTCCCTACACAGGGATAATGGAAAAGGACGGAAGTGAACTCCTCCACCCCACAGCAGAGGCACAAAGAGCATTCTATTCCCCTATTCTCGATGTCTACGGCGAGAGGCTTGTTGCAATACACTGCAAAGACTACACGCTCTCCGACGAAGGAACAAAGATCGGTAATCTTCCAGCCCTCACAGGCGTCTTCGACTGGGCAGGCTTCATGAGCGAGATGAAGAAGCGCGGGTACGATATCCCGTGGTCACTCGAGAACATGAACCCCTCAACAGTAAAAGAAACAGTCGAAAAGCTCCAGTCAATGTGGGAGAAAGCATAAATAATCCACCGTATATTTCAACGGTGGAAAGTAAACATAAACTTGATAATAAGAAGTCCTGCTCTGCTACTATTCTGTCTGGTTGCTTTCCAGAACTTTCTTTAATACTGCTTTTACAGATTCGCCGGAGTAAGAAACACCCTTATATACGAAATTATTAAATTCAAACCAATCAAGTAAATCTTCGCCATCGCTTAATTTTGTATTAAATGTAAATTCCGTAACAATGAGAACTTCTTCACCTACTTTCTCTGAGAAATAAAACTTGGCATATCCACCATAATCTGCACCAATGTGACCGTCCTGGATCTTTCCATTGACCACGATAGCATTATCACCACAAATCAACTCGATATCTGAAACAGCGAAATCGATGCTGCCTTCAGGCTCTTTAAGATTTCCATCGGAATCTTTTTCCAGCGAGATTTTGAAATCATCACTTAATGTAAGAGATACATTGCCGCCAAGAGATACGATATTAGTCTTGGTATCACCTTCAACACTTGTCAAAGAAATCTTTCCACCAAGGGTCACGGCTTTTTTGCTGATATCACCACCGATCTTTACATTCCCTATTGCCACTGTAGCAGAGTTAGAATCTTGTTCTACTGTAACAGAGACAGTCATCTCCGGAGTTGCATTTCCAACACCTATTACAAGAGCAAGATATTCATCAAATGAAAGTTTAGATATGTCGACATCACTTCCCTCTTCTTTGTTTACGGACTTAGAAATCAGAAGGAGCACTTCCTTGGCAAACTGGTCACTAGAAGATTTACCTTTAAGTTCAGACCACTTTATCTCTGTATTTTTATTAGCTTCTTCTGTTGTAGCGCCCTGTTGATTATTATTAGAACCAGTCCCCGTTGCAACTTCAGCTTTCTTAAGAAGATGATATTCAAATGTGACTGTAGCTTTTTTACCAGATACCGTGTATTCAACTGCAACACCTACATAATCATAAACGTTTGGTTGAGCTTTTTTAGATTCTTCTTCATCACCATTATTTGAACCTTGATCAGCTGCACCTTCTGTATTTGTTGGATTTAAATCATCTTCAGTTACCAGCGAGAACCCTTCAGTAGATTTCATTTCTACTTTTCCAGATACTTTCGAAGGCAGATTGTCCTTATCAAATTTTGAAACAAGCCCTCCCAGAGTACTGATTGCATTTTCGTTATCTTTTTGGATTGACTTATAGGTATCTTCCGTAAAAGTTTCCTCTTTGACGGCAGCCTGTCCTGACGAAGAGTCTGGATTACACGAAATGATGACTAATGAAATCATCATGATTAACGTTAATAATAGGATTAATGATTTTTTCATAATTCCCCTCCACATATAAATATACCCCCCCCCGTACGATTTGTGCAACTGTTAATTTTGCATCAATTGAAAATTTTTTGTTTTCCTTAGTACGGAAGGTAACTATTTATATGAAAAGGAATTATTTAGTTTTACTTGTTTTTTTAGATTCCCACTATCCTTGCAGCCTTGAGAATCGCAGTCTCTGTCTTGGCGTCACACACTTCCCCGCTCATGACTTTGTCCACGAATTCCTTGAGGGGGATTTCGACAACGTTGAGGAACTCATCTTCATCGAGTTTCCTCTCTCCTTTCTTCAATCCCTTTGCAAGATATAACCAGATGATCTCTGTTGTGTACGCAACCGATGGGTATATAGCACCCATCTCAATCCACTCGTCAGCCTCATACCCCGTCTCTTCCTTGAGCTCTCTCTTTGCGGCTTCCAGGTGGTCTTCATCCGCACTGTCGAGTTTACCTGCGGGAATCTCCACGATGACTTTCCCGAAGGGATACCTGAACTGGTGCTCTGCAATAACATTGTTATTATCGAGGAGAGGGACAACGGCGACAGCGCCGTTATGCCTTATAAGCTCACGAGTGCTCTTCTTCCCGTTGGGAAGGATTATGTCATCCTTAAAAACATGAAGAAGACGACCCGAGTAGACCTCGCTTGATGATATCATCTCCTCTCTCAAACTCTTTGTTTCATTATCCATATATATAACCCCCTAGAGCAGGTACTGCTCTTCAAAGTAGACAGGACGCCTGTTCTCCTTAAGTGTCTTTTCTAGGTACACCTTGTCTAAATCAAGTTCCTCGACTATACGTCTCAAAAGAACCTCGCTTATCAGATTCTGCTCGGAGAAGAGGAATGCAAGAGCCTTCTCTGCAATATGCATTGGAAGAAGAGAATTGAGATAGGTCTCTCCGTTCACATCGTCCTTGTATCTTTCGTAAATCGATGAGTAAAGAAGTGATGACTTTACATCATTCTTGAGTGCGTAGAGCTCCTTGATAAGCCCCGAGGTATCGCCCTTACCGGCATCGAGTCCGAGCGGCTTTAATGTAAAGAAGGTGTACTCCTTCCCCGGGAGGTAGTGGTGCTTGTCACAGCGTGCCGCATAATTGGGTTCGGCTCCCCCCTCCTTGACTCTGTCACCTCCGACGACGATAAGCGGATCGAAGTAGAGTGCAGGGCACTCCTTGCCGTCCACGAGGTAATACCTGTATGTATAGAAAGCACTCCCGAGGCAGCTCTTTTCCTCGCAATATGCCGTAAGCGGCAGTACATCCGTTGCTATATCGAGCATAAGGCGTGCTGTTGAGTTGAAGAACTCACGTCTGAAGTTGAGGACCAATGTCGGGAAGACAAACATGCATCCCTCGGAGAGAGCCCAGTTACGTGCAACATATGCAAGTCTCTCGTCGAAGAATGATGCTTCGTCGATAATGAATGTTCCGACTGTCGGGTTATCCTGGAGAACCTGCTCGAAATCGAAGCTGTCCCTCACCCTCGCTATATTCTCACCGCATCTTACATAACCGCTTCTGTATGCAAGTGCATCGTCCGGGTAATCGGTGAATCTTGCGCCGTCTATGACTGTGCGGATGAAAAAGACATTACGTCTGTCCCTAAGACCTGTCGATGTCGCACGGGAGACGGAGTCACCCTTACTCCGCGCAACCTGCGCGTCTCTCCAGACACGTGCAGCATACTCCGTCTTACCCGACCCCATCGGGCCGATAAGGAGAACACGGCGCCCGGGAAGAGTGAAGTCGAAATGCTGGAAAGTGTCATGGACAGTGAGCGTCGGAAACCCAAGCGACTTCAGAAAGTCGGCACTGCTTTGTGCATTCTCTGTATTAGGCATTACCTAGTTTCCCTTCACAATCTGTATTCCGGCGGAGCATCCGAGTCTTGATGCCCCCGCGGCAATCATCTTCGCTGCTGTCTCTCTGTCTCTTATCCCGCCTGCAGCCTTGACACCGCACTTGTCGCCGACTGTCTTACGCATGAGAGCAACATCTTCTTCCTTTGCTCCCCACTTCGAGAATCCCGTGGATGTTTTGACGTAGTCTGCACCGGCTGAGAGTGAGAGCTCGCATGCTTTAACCTTCTCTTCGTCCGTAAGTAGACATGCTTCGATTATGACTTTCAAAAGCTTGTCACCGCATGCTTTCTTGACTTCTCTTATATCATTCTCGACTTTGTCATAGTCCCCGTCCTTGAGGAATCCGATGTTGATTACCATGTCGACTTCGTCGGCACCGTCTTCAACGGCACACTTCGCTTCATATGCCTTTGCGCGTGTTTCCATTGCACCGAGCGGGAAACCGACAACTGTGCAGACATTGACAGAGCTGTCCTTTAGCTCTTCAGAGCAGTATTTAACCCAGCACGAGTTAACACATACGGATGCGAAATCATATTCCTTCGCCTCATCACATAGTTTCTTTATCTTGTCCTTTGTAGCATCAGCAGAGAGCTGAGTGTGATCAATATATTTACTTAGTTTCATACTTTCACCTCTGAAGAGAGAATAGCACATAAAAGAAGGATTCACCACATCAAAGAAGAGGCAAAAACAGCCGGCGGGTTCCATCACACCAATTATCCTCAAGAAGGGGGTTATCAGGGAGTTAAGGGGGTATTTTTTGTAATTTTATTAAAATCTACCCCCTTAACTTCAAAATAATCTTCCTTCCTTCATAAAATCCGGAATGTTTACATGCACGACGCCGTCCCGCTCCTGAATCATATCATTACGCGTCATCACATATTTGGGATAGTTGTCACGGATCGCCTCGAGAGGGGCGTATTCTCGGTTTTCCGTTTCCAAGTTTTCTATCGTCATTGCAACCTGGACATAGGAGTAGTGCATGGGCCTGTCGCGGAGGATGAAGTCACACTCCAGTCTCCCGACTCTGCCGACACTCACCTCATAACCTTTCGAGAGTGCATATTGATATACAACATTCTCCAGAACAGGGCCGTAGTTTATCCTGTTGTCCACATTGAAAGCAAAGTAGAATGACAGGTCTGCCAGATAATACTTCTCTTCGCCGTGAATGGACTTCTTTGTCTTCAAATCGAATCTCTGACATTTATACAGGATTTTAGCATCAAGAAGTATCTGGATGTATCTCTTGAGTGTTTCACGCTTTATTATGAGGCCGTCTTTCTTAAGTTCATTCAGTATATTCGGGATACTCGTTTGAGCGCCGAAGTTGTTTATGATATAAGTCTGAACCTTATCGAAGACTTCCACATTTCTGATTTTTACACGCTTCTGTATATCTTTAGCATATATCTCCTTGATTACACTTTTCACGTATTGTCTTTTGTCTTCAATCCTTTCATAGTCGAGAGCCTTCGGAAACCCGCCTTCAAGAATATACTTATCGAGCTCCTCGGTTAGATTGGGGCTTATCGGCTTTTTATAAAACTCCTTCATCTTCAGGTATTCCTCGAAGGTAAGCGTAAACATCTCAAACTCGATGTATCTCCCGGTAAGGATAGTAGAGAGCTCTCCGCTGAGCATATATGAATTGGAGCCCGTGATGAATATCGAGTACTCTTCTTCAAGTCTGTAGCTCTCAATAACCGATTCAAATCCCTCCACATTCTGAATCTCATCGATAAAGAGATACTTCACACCGTCGGAATTACATTTCTCGTCTATCACCTTCTCGAGCCCGGAAGGAGTATTGATCCCTCTGTAGCCCCGCTTCTTCAAATCGATGAAAACAATATTCTCCACAGGAGTTCCATTCTCCTCGAGTTCCTCGGCGATGGTATGCATCAGTGATGACTTACCCGAGCGTCGGACACCGCTTATAACCTTGATCATCCCCGTATCATGATAAAAGCCCCTGATTTTCGATAAGTAGTTTTCTCTTCTGTACAGCTTCATAACTTTCCTCAGCAGTATTATACATGAAATCAGGGAGTTAAGGGGGTATTTTTTGTAATTCTGTTAAAATCTACCCCCTTAACTATGGGTTTAACGTCAAAGCAGACAAAACAAAAATCCCGAAAACTCCACTCTTTTGGAAATGACACGGATTATATTAAAAGCTAGAATCTCAATATGATCCTAACGTACGTAACAAAAGCATTCGATTTCATTTTCATTGCGATAATCATTCTCAATGTTTCACTCAGAAAATACAAAGACGGACAGAAGAAGAGATTCTCCCTCATCATAGATGCACTCATCTTTCTCGTCTTCTACTTCCTTCTTGTATTGATCAACACAATCGAAGCATTACCTCTCTGGCTTGAATGGGTTGATGTGGGCCTACTTGCAATAGCTCTTGTAATACTAAGAAAGAAAGTGTGGCCGTGGAGAAGAAAGTGCGTCAAATGCGGGAATAAGATGGACTGGGATGCAATACTCGGGAGAGACGAAAACCTATGTGACGACTGCTACTACGAGCTTCACCCCGAAGAAAAAGCGAAGAAAGAGGAAGAAGAGAAGAAAAAGAGTCCGACTTATGAGATTGATTCATTCAATGAAAAGTGCATGAAAGCCGATAAGGTCGGGGATATCAACTGGGATATGTGGGAGCCGACCGAGAGATGTGTTCTTACGTATGTAATCGACGGCGGCAACATCCTCCTCATCTATAAAAAGAGAGGAATGGGAACGGGCTACCTCAACGGTCCCGGGGGACACATAGAGCTTGAGGAGACTAAAAAAGAGGCTGCTGTAAGAGAGACTAAAGAGGAGACCGGGCTCGATGTCGAGAACCTCGAAGAAAGAGGAACACTCTACTTCCAGTTCAGGGACGGAACAAGGATGCTTGGCTATGTATTTGTAACATCCTCCTACTCCGGAACTCTCATTGATGAATGCGACGAGACAAAGCCTTTCTGGGAAAGAATTGAAGATATAGACTTCACAAAGATGTGGGAGGACGACAGGCTGTGGTTCCCGCTTCTACTCGAAAACAAGAAGTTCGAAGGCTACTTCATCTTCGATGACAGAGTAATGGTTGACAGCCTTGTCAGGGAATTGAGCGGCGATGAGTTATGAAGCCCTGGGGCTCTGGAATATCGGGGAAAGCGCTTATCATAAAAGGCTGGGAACAACAGAGGCTAAAAGAATAATCAAGGCTTCTTACAGAAAAGGCATAACCACCTTCGACTCAGCCTACAGCTACACCGATGCCGATTCCATCCTCTACTCGGCACTCAATGAAATAAAAGCAGAAAGAGAGACATGGAGAATAATCGAGAAGATTATGCCTCTTCCCACCTTTGAAAAGAAGGCTCTCTCCATACTCAAGAGGCTCCACACTTCTTATATCGACATACTCCTCATTCACTGGCCGAGTGAAGAGAGAACTCTCCTCCCGGCATTGAAGGAGCTTGAGAGAATGAAAGAGAAAGGAGTGGCAAAGGAAATAGGAGTGAGTAACTTTCCTCTCTCACTCCTTAAGAAAACATCCTCCGATTTCGACATAACCTACCATGAGCGTCCTCTCTCCCTTATATGGAACAGAGACTGGGAGGAAGAGAGAAAGCTCAATATAAAGACACTCGCATACGCCCCGCTTGGATTCGGATCTCTCAAAGAAAGCAGATATCCCGAAGCAAAAGAACTCACCCTCTTAAGTAACAAGTACAACACAAGTGCAGCCACAATTGCATTAAGCTGGGTTTATGCAAAGGAACCCGATGTAATTATAAGAGGAGTATCGAACACAGCGCAGTTTGATCTTCCACATATAACACTCGATAAGGATGATATAAAAGCTCTCGATGATCTTTCATCAAAGATTACATCTCTCACTAAAAGCGACAACATCTTCTCCCACAACTGGAAAGGAGGCACATATGAAAAGACTCAAGAATGAAGTAAGCGCTGAAATATGTGTCAAGAAATCACGCTTCATTGCACTCGCCTATCCTGTTAATACACTCGAGGAAGTGAAAGAGAAAGTAATACTGACAAGAAAGAAGTACAGTGATGCCTCCCATGTCGTACATGCCGCAGTAGTAGGGAAAAGCGGAACGCTCTACTCCTCCTCGGATGACAGAGAGCCCAAGAACACGGCAGGACGCCCCGCCCTTGAAGTATTAAAGGGCAGCGGGATAACCAACATCTGTGTATGCATAGTCCGTTACTTCGGTGGAACACTCCTCGGAACTGGAGGACTTGTCAAAGCATACGGTGACAGCGTTAAAGAAGTACTGGGATATGTAGAGACGGAAGACCTTGTCGATTACTCGTCCTTTAAAATAAAGCTGCAGTATGATCTATATAATCCCGTGAAATCAATTATTGCTAAGTACAACACCTCCGACATAACAGAAGAGTTTGATGTAGGGATAACAATCAAAGGTAACATACCTCTTTCCAATATAAATAAATTCAAAAATGAAATAGGAGATTGTTCACAAGGGCGAATTCAACTTGACATTGCCCCCTCTATTTCCTAAAATTCTGAGAGTATCTAATTTGGAAGGATGTCCGAGAGGTCGATGGTAGCTGCCTTGAAAGCAGCCGTGGGGCAACTCACCGGGGGTTCGAATCCCTCTCCTTCCGCTTGATTTTTGGAGAGGTGCGAGAGAGGCCGAATCGGGCTCCCTGCTAAGGAGTTGACCTGCTAATACCGGGTCCGGGGGTTCGAATCCCCCCTTCTCCGAAATATGTCCCTTGAGTAATCAAGGGCTTTTTTATTTCAAATAACTTCATGTTATAAATAGAATTGAATTTCTCTCACCACTGGTGAGAGTTTTACAACAATCAACTATCCTCTTCATCTTCATATGCAAGATCCGTCAACTCTCTCAACTTATTTTCGAGCATTTCCTTATCAGGGAGATGAAGAGTATAATCAGCCACCATTGCAGGAGACATACTCCTGCTCAGTGCATATTGAACAACAGTATCATCCTTTCCTGTGCACAGGATCAGCCCGACGCTTGGATTTTCATTCGGCTTTTTCACATCACGGTCCAGAGCTTCGAGGTAAAAATTGAGTTGTCCAAGATGTTCCGGACGGAAAGTATCGATCTTCAATTCAACTGCAACAAGACAGGAAAGTGCACGATTGTATAGAAGGAGGTCAATGAAAAAAATCCGTATTGCCGACTTGAACTCTATATTCTTCTCCAACAAAAGTGAAATCTCTACCGAACTCCAGGATGAAATCTTTCAGATGGGAGACTATCTGCCTGCGTAAATCTTTCTCTTTATAAGGCTCCTCCAGCTCAAGGAACTCGAAAACATATGAGTCACGTAATGAACCAAGCCCGCTTTTCTTCGCAATCAAATCCTTATTTTTCCTGTTTGAGATCGCTGTTCTCTCATAGAGTCTGCTTCCTATCTGGCGGTCGAGCTCACGTTTTGTATAATGATTGTCGATACATAAGCGAAGGTAGAATTCACGTTCCTCATCGCACTTGCATCCAGTCATAATCAACAGGTTACATGACCATGAAATTTCCCTCACCAGTGGTGATAGTTTTTCATTATCTTTATATGTTTCATAGAATTGCTTCATGCGCCATATATTCTGAGAGGAAAATCCCTTGTTGCCTGGATAATGAGATTGCAGGAACTCCGAGAACTCTGAAACCACGCTTTTTCCCCATCCGCTTTCCATTGTCTTTTTAGAGACATACTCTCCAAGTTTCCAATACATCCCGATAAGTTCTTTGTTGACTGCATTCATAGCACGACTACGAGCTTCATCAACAATTTGAATGATCTCATTAAACTGTTCACACTTTACAATCATTTCGTTACCCATCTATCCTGCTCCTCACAACAATCATTCTCATTTATACAACTTCACTGTCCCGGCTTCAAAAGCCTTGGGATATACAAAACGCAACGTCTTTCCGCGATCGCTCTTCACAGAAAAGGCATCCCCGTTAACATATGAAATTATACCGATGCCGTCATATTCCATTTCGACTTTATCGCCGACCTTTATCTTTGGAACCTTTCCCCCGTAAAGGTTCTTAAACTCATTATCCGTGAGAACAGTCGAGAAACCTCCGACATCTTCGCCTTCATGTCTGTTGATACCGGTATAATCAAGACTCGATTCCTCGTAACGTCGGAACTTATATATTGAGTCATTCATCAATCCCTGATTAAACAGGCCGATTGATGCCAGCAACTCAAAGTCGGTCACTTCCAGTCCCGTCACCTTCTTGAAGAGCTGAGGCTCAAGTTTCGTTATGACATCCTCGAGAGTATTCTCTCTGAAGTCGGTCAAGTACATGAAGATAGGAATACGGGTTGCAAATTTGATAAGCTTATCCTGTATCTGCTTACGTTTGCTCTTATAATCCTTCTCCTCTGCAGTAAGAGCATCCTGCTGCTTGCGCGTACCTGTTTTATCAACACCGCGCCTTTTTGCGTCCTTGACTTCCTTACTCTTTGTGATAATGGTTTCAATATCTTTATTGAGACTTCTGAATCCCTCAATACTCATCAATGCCTTCATTGCTGCTTCATTGTTCAACAGTCTCTGTAATGTATCATTGTCGACATTGACAAGAAGTGCAGACTCCCATCGTCTGGCAAGAAGAGTCGCAGACAATCCCGACATTGCGATATCGAGGATATCAGTTGCGTTGATTTCTCTCATCATATTCGCTTCATATGAAAGAACCGGCAGGAACTTGATAAACTCGGCAACCTTCTTCTCAGGGTTACGCTCTTTCACGTTCAGACGTGATGCATATTCGGAAAGCTGTCTGAGCGTTCTGTTGGGAGCAAAATCAAACACATAACACTCTCGCTTGATTATCTCCCCGTTACTTGTCCACGGGGACTGGGCACGGAACGCAGTCTGGAAGTACGTCTCAGGCTGTTTGAGATTTCTCAACATGAAGACGCCCGTCCACGGCTTTACAGTCACTCCTGTTGTCAACTTACCACATGAGAGCGTGATAGTTTGAGTCGATAACGGATCTGGGTCTTCCATAGCTTTCTCTACAACTTTCAGTGCATCGGCTCCCTGACCGGCCTCACTGCCGGCACAGATGACAACGTGGTAATCATGATAGAACTTGTTCTGTTTCTCCCCCAACAGATTCTTCATCGCATAACATGCGTTGATATTGGGCAGAAACCAGAGTGTATGCTGCAAAGCCTGTCTCAGCCTGATATCTGAATACGGGAACGGGGATGTATTACCACTCTTGAGGTCATCTACAGAACTCTCCATGTATGATCCTCTAATCAAATCCAGCCACTTCTGAACATACTGCTTATAGACAAACTCGCTCTCTCTTCTCTCACCTTTCACCATAAAGAATGTATTGAGATCGAATTCGTTAAATTCCCCCTGCATGGCAATCTTGCGGATAGATTCAGGGAGTTTAAATGTCATCATCACCATTCTGGGCAATGCTGCATACGGATTGGCACCCTTCGAGTTATCCCAGTTCTCCTTGGCATTCTGTTCATCGGAGTATGTCCATGAATAGACCTGCTCTTCAATGAACTCGCCGCTATTGAGGGCCCTGAACGGAGTGCCGGACAGGAAGAGATAATGGCTCGTCGTAATCGGCAGGAACGACTCATCAATTTTAGAGTCCACATCGTATGAGACATCACGTCCCTTATTATCTTCAGATTCTTTCTCCTGACGCTCGAGAGTCTTCTCTTCATCCTCTTTTTCAAAGAGGTCCTTTGCCTTATCTCTCCAGGCACCGAAATGGTATTCATCAAATATAACCAAGTCCCAGTTCGTTGTGTGAATCCACTCGTTATGAGCCTTTATCCTACCGTCAACACCGACTCCAAGCATGTCCTGTAATGAACCGAAACAAACAATAGGTCTCGATAAATCAGCTTTCTTATACTGCACATCAAGAGAAGGAGATGTCAAATCCTGCTGACTCGGCTGAGTGAGAAACTGCCAGCCCTCAAAGTCAACGTGCGTATTCAAATCTTCCTTCCATGCAGACTTTACAGCAGGCTTGAAAGTAAGTACAAGAACCCTCTTGAAACCCATGGCCTTCGCAAGTTCATAAGATGCAAATGTCTTACCGAACCTCATCTTACAGTTCCAGAGGAACTTTGCTGTATGCTTATTGTCCTTGTCGCTGTCGACAGAATCAAAATATGCTTTTGTCCTCTTTACGGCCTCTTCCTGTTCCGGCCTCATCTTGAAGTCATTAATACGCTCTGTAACAGAACTGAGCCTGTCACGAAGGAATACTACAGCTCTCTCTACATCCTCAACTGTACATTTATAGTATTCCCCACCTGCGCAATGAATGTGCATCTCGTTTTCGAGGACAGAATGAATATCGTGGTCGCTGAAAACGGACCCGTCAGGTCTCATTGCGGACCATGTACCATGGATAAAACGATAAGCGTAATTCTCCCTATCTTTACCCCTGCTGTATCCTTTTTTTGGAGCACCACAGCAAGAACAGGATTTTCCTTTCCAGTGATGCTCGGCCCTCTTGTAGTTTATATTTCCCCAATCCCTCTCAAAATGTGTAACAGAGTATTTCCCATCAGCAGACTTACTGCAATAAACACTGCGCCTTGACATATATGCTGTCAGCTCTGTTATTGCATACCCGAACAACTGTTTCTGGAATATATGGTCTATCCTCTCCTGTAAGTCTGGAATCACCGGCTCTAAACCTGTGAGGAAACGCTTGGCACACTCTCTTAGAAAGACTCCGCTCTTACATGCAGGGTCTAACACTTTTACATTTGGATCCTTCCAGAAATCTTCTGGAATCAAATCTAAGACCTGATTGGCAATCTCAGGAGGCGTGAACACCTCATCGTTGGATAAGTTCGCAAGACACGTCAAGATATCGGGATTATGGTTTACATAGTCAGGCATTGTAACCTCCAGTACTCTATCGGTTGATATTCTCTCACAGGCTTGGGAATATATGTCCCCAGCTCTTCATCAAACTCATCTGATGACAGGAATATGTCCGGCTGTTTGCCGTTGTCCTGCATCTGGAGCATTGTTGAAAGCTCAAAATCCCTGCGTTTGACAAAGCATCCGTTCACGACACTCCACTCGGGGAAGATTATAGGCTTACCGTCATTCTGCAGGAGGGACAATGCATCGCCACAGAGGATATTGTTAACGAGGACATATCTTGCCGTCACTTCTATCTCCGGCATACCGTCCTTCTTCACATTAGTCTCATGAGCCTCTTTCCAGATACCGAATAAACGCTCTCTGCACTCTTCAGCATTATCCGCCATGATATCAACCCCATACAGAGAAGAAAGCGCTACAATACTATGTTTTTCCCACTCTGACGGGCTCTTACCATATAACTTGGTAACCGTATTAAGTTTTCTCTTTAGAATCTCAGCAAGGAAGTTCCCGTCGCCGCAAGCAGGCTCAAGGACTCTACTGTCAATTCGTTCTGTCTCGTCCTTGACCAAATCACACATGGCCTTTACTTCTCTCTCTGCAGTAAAGACCTCACCATGATCACGGACTCTTTCTCTAGTTTTTATCTGTTTCTTTTCCATCAGAAATTAAAACATCCCCTACTTTGATTACATTAAGCTTTTACGCCAAGCTATCTCATCAGAAACCTTACCGGACCTCATAGTTTCCTTTATCCTTTCGATACAAGCATCCATTCTATCTCGCAAATCATAAGACCAGAATCTTAAAACAAGCCAGCCGGCAGCCATGATCTGCGCATCGCGTTGCATATCTTCATATTTCCTATATCCATCACTATTTGTATGAAAATGAACCCCGTCGACCTCGACATCAATATTACAATTATCGCATTTGATAGCTACATCTAACCTCCTTCCAACAAGAGGATATTGAATCTGATGAGGTATTCCACAACGATTTAATTCATCTACAAGCATATATTCATACTTAGACTCACAAACAGGTTTCTTTTTTTCATTTCCAGGATTATGTGTTGCCAACTTACGAATAACTCTACTTTGAGAGTTCTTTGCTTGCTCTTTATCGCCAATAACCAAGAGTAACGCCTTAGCTCTCGAAATGGCGACATTCAAGATGTTCTCAGAAGCCTCTCCCCCACCTTCAATATACCATCGTTGTCCACGCTGCGTCTCATTATTCAGTCCAAGCACAAAAATAATTAAATCTTGTTCTCCCCCCTGATAAGAATACGCAGTGCTACACTTATCAACATACTTAGAAAGTCCCTCATTATACAAACGCTCATTAACTTCGTTGGCGATAATCCGCAATGGGGAAATAATACCAATAGATCCTTTGTAATCGTTCTTCACGAGAGTCTTCAGCCTCTCTACAACCTCATTAATCTCCCCTTCTTTATTATCCTGCACATCTATCCATTCAATTGCATGCTTATATCCGCAGTTGTTGGGAAAGTTAAATCCGTGCTCCATGGAGCGCAGTCGCATCCTTCCCGAGTAAACAGTATCATTAATGAAAGAAGCAATTTCTTCATTACACCTGAAATGTTCTTTCAGCATAAGTTTATATTTCTTTTTATCCAGATGATATTGAGCAATGTCATACGCCGAATTTTCTGTGAAGAAAAGTTGCCTTTCATCGTTTTCAATGTTATGTCTTTGCTTAATAAGCGTGTGGGTCCTTTCTTTAAGCTGGGTGATGGGTTTAAACTGCTTCTCGTCTCCAACAACCACTATCCTTTTAGCTCTGAACATCACAGGGATTACGTAAGCTGGAAGGCACTGAGAAGATTCATCAACAATAACCTGATCAACAATTCCCGGGGCACACGGAAAAGCTCTGGATACAGATTGTAGGGTTACACTCCATGCTGGATGAATCCTATATATATCATTTAGAAAAGATACAAATGAATCATACTCATCATCTTGCGTCTTCAACATCCTTAATTTCGAGGAGTGTGCCTTTACCTTATCAAAACCACGTTGTCTTGAATTATTCTTCTGAAAGAGCTCCAGCTCTGTTATTCTTTCTTCGGACAAGCCTTCCCCTAGCCTATTGTAATATCTGTAAGAAAAAGCTTTCACGCAGTTGGTTTTCAATTGGTCAATCTTCTTTTCATACTCTTCAAAACCTTCATTCCAATTCGGTAATTGTTTCATTTCTTTTTCCAGGAGGAAAAGACGTTTTTGAAGCTTTTCTGCTTTATTCAAATATTCTTTAGCCTTCGCTATATCATCAGGAAAATTCTCTTTTGAAGATGCAAATTGGGAGAAGCTCTCATCATACAAGAGAGGAAAAGTGTCTTTCAGCCAGTTTAATGCCTCTTCTCTTTTTTTTCTCAACTTCTTACAACGGAATAATAACCTGTCAAAGAGAGTATATCTGTCTTTCATCAAAATCTTCTCTTTTTTGAAGAGCTCAGGTACTCCTGCCAGAGAAAGATCCTCTGATGTAACTTTCAAAGACAACAAACATCCTCTCAGATTTTTCTCATACTCTTCTTCACAGGTGGTATAACAACTGTATATCTCATTCCAGACAGAATACCTCTTTTTAATATCGATAAGCCGTTTAACAGCATTATCGGCATATATAATTTCATTATTAAATGAGTCTTTCTCAAGAATAGCTTTCGAGTTACTTGTAGCCAAATCGATATCAAACCAGGAATTAACGAAGGTTCCATCCGCATCCGCACAGAAATTAACAAGGGGAATATCTTCAAAAAGAGAAGATCTTTCTCTTATTGCATTAATAGCCTGGTGGTTGGTAGATGTAAAAAGCACCGACTCACCATTGAAGACACAATTTGCAATGAGATTAACAGCCATCTGAGTTTTACCTGTTCCGGGAGGTCCCTGTACAACAGAGACCCTGCTCTCTTCTGCTAGTTCTACAGCTTCTCCCTGCTCCTGATTAGTTGCTATGAATGGAATTGAGACGGCTGTTTTCTTTTGTGGCTCCAATGGATGTTTTCTAAACAGATAAGCCAAAGCTGTTTTATCAAGTTCGCTATCTGTTGCGTCATTGGCAATGTAATCAAGTTCTCTCTTCAATATCTTGGAATATTGAAGATTCTTAGCCTGAAAAATGATAGCAGTATTGAACAGCTGATGTTTGTTGCCTTTTTCCATAACAGGCAGTACCTGCTCAGTGGAAACTATATTAAGTTTCTCCTTCGCTTGATATGACATGCTGAGAGCAAGTGTAACCAGTTCTTCTAGATCAAGAATCTCGTGGCCAGCTATTACCTTGCAGCATCTCTCTTCTAATTTCTCAATCGCGCCTCTATACTCAAGTGGCACCGTATTTTCTATCCATTGCGGATTTAAAAAGGCATGCTCAAAATCAAGCTTAAAGCTGATGGTATTTTTCAAAGCTTGAGGTTTGTTGGAAACAACTTCAACAGGTATTTGAACGATGGCTGTGTAGTAGATATCATTGTAATCCTTGCTTCTATGTCCAACTATCGGATACCCCAGAAAAGCCTCAACTTCATCATTCATACCTTTTATTGAACCAATGGCAAATTCCTGTCCCTTTTTATATTGTAACTCAATCACCTTGCTTAAAGCCTTGTCTGGCTTCCGTAACCAGTTATACGGCATATTGGGAGGAATATAATAAACGGAGCACCCATGCCTCACGGTATATAATGAGCACTGCTCACCTTCGATATGTATATAGTTATCTCTACGTTCGTTATACTGCACACACTCGGCATAATATGAACATAGCTTTCTGAATTTATTCCATTCCTCGGGATTTACCGGTCCAATAACCACTGGCTGCTTTTGATAAACCAATGGGAATCGATGCCTCAACTTCAATCCCTTTTTCGTAAGGCTGTAATTATTGACGATGGATTGATTAACGATACCATCTGAAATTAATTCTCGAATGACATCTTTGGAAGGAACCTCCTTTACTGCCTCAGAAATCATTTCAGACAATTCCCCAAAAGAATAACTCTTGGCCTTCTTATCAGATATCATTAACCATCTAGAGAGAACCCTGTCATTTTTCATTATTTTTTACTCTTCTGTTTCACCATCATCATTGGCATCAGGAGCAGGAATCCCATCCAGGACTCCTTTGCCATCCAGAAATTCTCGAATCGAAACCATAATCTCACGTATAAACTGTATTTTAGTCGAAGGACAAAAAATCAGTTTATTTTTTACATCATCGAGAGCCTCAACGACTTTATCATATAGGCCGTCAGGACTTCCCTTCTTACAGAAGTCTTTTTCACAAATTCTGCGTCTAAGCATATACAGAATCACACGCAGTGTCATGTAAACTCTCTGATCACTGAATTTCGGAGACACCGCATACTTTAATGCCTCTGGTAAATTTTCCATGATATGCACTGCCGCAGCACCTATTTTATTATTGTTGGCATATATGTAAGGAGTATACATCAGCATCTGATATACTGCTCTGCACCAATTGTTAATTCCGGTCTTCTTTTTCTTTAAAACTTTATCAAAGGTACAGAATACTCTCTCAAATTCCCCTTCTGTTGCGATCATATTACCTATAAAACTAGCAGTCTGTGATCGTAATGAATACTTAGAGGTTTTATCGATGGAGGAGATAATCAAATCTGTTGCCTTTTTCATATTAGGAAGAAGCTTCCCGTCAAGGCCATATCGCTGATAACACCAGGCTAACCATGTTATGTAAGTGGAATCATTTCCTTTCGAATCAACAAATTCTTTTGCAAGTTTTTCAAATTCATCAAGAAATTCCTGTCCTTCAATCGACACTCCCTTAGGAAAAGCATATTTATGTCCATCTTTTTTAGTATAGTGTCCAAAAGTATTTTCTCTTGTAAATTTCTTTACTCCGGCATCTTTGTCTGCAATATACGGCCAGCGGGAGAGATTGTAAAAAACTTTGTCTAATAGTCCATTTTGTAATAAATAGTCAAACTCCCATTTAAGATGCCTTGCAGACTGATTTAAGAACCTTGTCCTTACAGGGGGAACATCTGGAGGAAAAGATCTCTTTAAATGATTCTCCAGGTATGCTTTTGTAACCTTCTCTCCATCCTCGAAGGCCGGCTCCATATGTTTCCAGTCTAATTCAATCGGCGGGAAGAGCTTATCTCTATTATTGTCTTCAATCAAAACCTCTGCATATCCCTGTCCGGGAATAACAGAAGGAGAAAGGAGAAGTGCTCTATCTTGCTCTAAAGGATTCTCAATAGGGAATTCTTGAATATACTTCTTCAATTGGGCATTATCGTCGTCAATTTCTCCTAAATGAAAATAAAATTGGGCATCTTTGTTTCCTTTGAGGATACTAAGCTTTTTGATCTTTATTCCTTCAGTCTTTGTTCCTCCAGGCAAGTATGCATTCTTTTTTATTAGCTCGAAATATTCAATTTCTTCTTTCTTGTTTTGACAGATAACGCTGAATGATTCACATTCATCATAATATGGAATTTGGCCCTTGCTAATATATTCGACAAACCTAACAGCCCCATCAAATCCCGATTCTACGACATCGCACTCGTGGTTATATTTTCTCATAAATTCAACTGTTGACTGGTCTGAAGATATAACCTGTGCAACATCCTTAATTTTAATAATATTAAACTTGTTATAAGTCTCAATTGGTTTTTTAACAGGAAGCCTCGAGTACTCATCCATAGCTATGTACTCGCGTTCTTTGTGTAGCTTATATGCGGCCTTTAACCTATTCTTTTTTACATTAGCATCCAAACTTTTCTTTATCGCATCTTCTTGTTGTTGATAATACCATTCACTTATATTTCCGTTGGCCTTCTTGTATATTTTATGACAAGGAACAGCCCTTTCTCCTTCCCATTTTATCTCAAATTTAGAAGTAAAAAGCCCTATGTCACTAAACTCATCCACAATCCCAATGACCTTAGAATTTTCAAAATTCATTAAAACTTCTTCATTCCCCAAAGCAACAGCAATCGAGTGCCAAAGCAATCGCGTCCTACTTCTGCCGAAAGAAGCCAATAGCCTTTGCTGACTTTCTAACGGCAAAGCATCAGGAACAAGAAGTATTGTTAGATCAACAGAAATTGCTTTCTTCTTGATTCTTTCATTTACAAGAGTTCTGACTGCATTAAAATAACTTCCTATATGACTGATATTACTATTAGGTGTCCAACAGAGAGAAAACATGATTTCAGTAAGTGTAATCAGCTTATCGTTGTCATAAGAATAACTAAGATCCTTCATTGTAATAAACGATGAAAAATCAGGATTTTTGGGATCAAATAAGGTACACTTCCTATTATCATGGAGTGTATCTTCCGTAACCAATGCAGGAGGCATTTTGTATGTCATTAATTCTGATTTGTTATCTAAGTCTATAACCCTTACTTCATAGCCGGCAGATAAATCATACACGCATATTTTCATACATAGGTCCCTATTATCTTTTCTAATTCACTTGAAAACATTTTTTCGACCATCCCGTTAGGAGAGAGAGCAATTCCTTCATTCTTAATTAATAACTTTGCTTTTTCCCGTTCATCGAAAATAATAGGAAATTCATTATCTTTTTTCTTCGGGGCATCTTTTTTCTTCGGGGCTATAACGTCGTTGACTTCATTATATGGGATGAAATAGAAAGGGAAACAAAGATTTTGATAAGTGGTTTCCCTCAGTAAAATCATTCCATTTCTATCGGTAAAATACATAGATGAACAACCACCTTTCTTGCAATTAAAGAAATTAACTACATACGAGTCAATCAAAAACCCTCTCTGATTTTTACTGTCTATCTCACTAATCCAATATCTACTTGTAAGAATAGGGCTGAATCCTCTGTGATAATATAAGAAGACATCAAAAAGAATGGCAAAATACTCTTTAATGATTATATGTCTGCACGGCCATAAATCTTCGATGAGCTGATATTTCTTCAATAATCTTTGATAAAGTGTCCAGATAACTGAATAGTTGACATTTTTCTGCAGAACATAGTTCGGATGGGGATTGCTTTTCAGTTTGGCAATCTCATCCATGATGGGAAACATAAGAATAGAAGAAACAAGATTAACAAGTCTTCTGACGTCATCTATTCTTTTACTATCAGGATAGTCACCTTGATATGTAAAGATATATCTGCTTCCCTCTCTCTTACAAAGAGTAATGAAATCTTTGAAAACTCTATTCTCCAGCGTGTCATACGACTCATGTCGGACAACAGCAAGAACCTCCTGTTTGCTACCTGCTTTCTGCGCAGTCGTATATCCGGGCTGTTTACTTAACCATCTAAGACACTGAGAATCCATCTGCTGAGCCCGCCCCATATTTACTTTGTTGCGTTCCCGCCTCAAAACCTTCCTCAATGATTCACCGACATTCTTTATAAGATTGAAATGCTTCTGCGCAATTATTGAGATTATCTCCTCAGGAGCATCTTTTTCATCATCCAGACAATTTCTTATAGTTTCAATACTTATAGGTAATGTCCCTTTCTTGTCTTTTACCTCAAAATACCCGAAATTACCACTCTCAGTATCTGCAACGCCTCTCAAATGCGAGTAAAACTCAATAACAGAGGAAAAGAAACTGACATAACCCAATTTCTTCTCATCTGTTTTTGTACCTCTCAGGTAATTATCCAGAAAAGAGGTATCCGTAAATGAATCACTTGTAAATCTTATGTTATCCTTCTGACAATCAAACTCTTTATAAGAAAGGATCAACGTCTCACTCCTGTCCAGGCGAAAAATGATGAGTCATCGTTTAAAACCTTGTCGTAAGCATCAAAAAGTTGTTTATCACCAATCCCTCCGATGATATCGCCAAGCTCCTTTAAATATTGAGAGTTGTTATGATTTGTTTTTTCTATTCCGTTAAGTTTGGGCAAAATCTTGAACTCAATCTGATCGGATAAGGCATCTTTATATTCTCCTTTATTGTTAGTTTCAATTCCCGGATAATTAGAAACATAGTCCACAATAGACTTCTTAACACGATGGGCAAAAGGCCGGCCTAATTTTTCCATAATATTGTTTATTTCATCAATACGGTCATCAAGGTCATGAAGCTGAGAAAAGTCATGATGATCCTTCTCCTTATACTGAAGTTTTTTCCACTTCTCGATAGTAGTAGGATTCTTATCTTCACACATCTGCCCGAACTTAATAGGGTCACCTTTTGCTTGAAGAGATTTCGGACGCCCAAAACGTAGAACGTTCGCTCTATCCATAATTTTGTCAGAGAGAGCCTGCGTTGTCTCATCTTCATTCATTGTTCCTACAAAAAGCGCATTGCTTCCGACAAAAAGTCTTCTTGACTCAATACCAGAGCCACATTCAATCTCGATCTCAGACAAATACCTGTCTGCCCTGTCGTCAACCGTAATTGTTCTTCGAGTTTCCAATTTACTGAGCATGTCACTAAAATAGTATTCCACACGGGCGAGATTCATCTCATCGAGAAGGATTATACTCATTGGCAACTTCTCTTTGTTGTCCTTAAAACTACACTTTGGATTATTATATACATCGTACTGCCATAACAACCTGGAAAGTTCGGTAGCCTTATACTTAAACTGTGCATAGTTATAGAATCCAAAAAGATCTTGAGAGCTGTCCCATCTAGGCTGAACAGCCATATTAAGAAAATTAAAGCCGAAGAACTTTGCATAGAGCTGCGGCAACAAACTTTTTCCAGTCCCGGATATACCAGCCAGGACAACGAGAGGAGAAGACTCTTCAACCTTGAGACTTGTATGGAAAGCGTTAATTGTTCTTCTGTTGAATTCGATATCACAAGAAGCGAGACCGGCGGCAAATGCATCCAGTTCTTTGACCTCATCCATTGTCGTGTCTTCTATATCAAGAGGTCTATCAAACTTCTCATTTGTTATGATCGGCGTATCAAGTTCACCCCATGTTTCTTCTCCGCCGGTTATATTGTCTATCTTAGTTTTGATTCCTCCCAGTTTTTCACTTGAAGAAGCAATCTCAGTTTTGATTGACGCCAATTGGTCACCGGCTACAGAAACTTCCTGTTCCTTCTTATTCTTCTCTTCCTGAATCTTCTTTAATTCTTCTCTGGCATATTCTATCTGTTTCTTAATGCCTTCAAGTTCGGCTTCAAGCTGAGACTTCTGCGGGGAAAGTTCATTGATTTCACCTTTAAGCTGGTCGACTCTCATTTCCAAGTCTACCCTTTGTTTTTCAAGAATATTATACTTATTTAAAGCATCATTCATTTTGGAAATTGCGTCATTCTCTTCTTCCAATATTCTATTTCTCTTTTCGTTTTCCTCATTAATTCTTTCTTCTATTTCAGATAAAGCTTCTGCTGCCTCTTGTGTTTGATTTTTCAGATCAGCTATATTTGACTTTGCGCTGTCAACATCGTCTCCATATTTCTTTAGATATTCCTCTGCAGCTTTTCCGTCGTCAATTATTCCTTGATATCGTCCGGATTCATCTCTTAGACTTTCAATTTCTGCTTTCAGTTCCTCTTTTACAGATGAAGCTGTTCTTATGTCTGCCTTAAGTTGATCGATTGTTTCATTATACGGATTGAGAGCTTTGGCTTTTTTATAGATACCTATAGAGTAAAATACAATGCCTGCTAAGACGGCATAACATATGACAGCAACAATATAAAAATAAAATGTGTGCATTTAACCTTTTCCCTCCTTCTATTTATCACCTGTAGTTCCACTTTCAGCCGATTCCATCTTCAATGCGGAAAGTTTATCTTCCAACATCTTTATTTCTCTCTCTAAGGACAGTTTCTCACTTGTTAATGAATCAATTTCATTACTCAAACTTATTTTTTGACTTGTCATAATTGTTTTTTCTGCAGTCAAAGAGCTGACATTGGACGTCAAGGTCTTATCCTCGGTCCTCAATGCGTCAATTGATTTCGACAGGTCGCTCCGAGTTGCCTCAAGATTTTCATTCTCTGTAACAAGCGAGGCTTTCTGAGACGTGAGAAGAGAGACTGATTTCTCAAGAGAAGCCTTATTAGAAGTAAGAGATGAAACAGAAGTTGTAAGATCCTCAACCTGGCGCTGAAGCATCTCCTTCTCTTTTGATAATGAGGAAATATCACTTCCAAGAGAACTCTTTTCAGTTTTTAAGTCGGCTATCTCTGCCTCCAATCCGGTATTTTCCGAAGAAAGTGATTCATTCTTGCTTGTTAAGGTTTTATTAGTTAGGGAAAGACTCGAGTTAGATATTGTTAACAACGTTTGTTCTTTTTCCAGAGAACTCTTAGATGTGTTCAATGTAGACAGAGTTGAATTTAGCTCTTCGATTTTATTAGAAATAGATGAACTTTCAGAATCAAGCTTAATCTTCTTTTCCTTCAAACTATCAACCTCTGTTTGATATGAAGAAATACTTTCCTTTAATGATTTCTCTTCTCCTCTCAAAGAAGAAACTGAAGAAGTAAGCGTTTCTTTTTCATTAGTCAGACTGGCGACAGATTCTTCGAGAACACTGTTCTTATCGAAGAGAACGTTATATTCAGCTTCCTTCTTCTCATATTCACTGCTAAGAGAATCAACTTTGGTCTGAATATTCTTGTTCTCGCCTTGAAGTGTTATATTTTCACTATTAAGTGAAGCATTCTGACCGGCAAGCGCCGAATACTCACTCTTGGTATTTGTCAATGTCTCTTTTATTGCGTCAAGCTCATTCTTTTTATCTTGAAGTACAGAGACTTCAGCTTCAAGAGATTCAATAGATGCCTTTCGATTGTTGATTATTTCTTCCAAACTATAATAGTCTTCAATCATTTTTCCTAATTCAGTGTCATAGATTTCAATTCTGTCCTTATATGACTGTTCTACTTCATTTCTGGAATTCACCCATTCCATATAGTCACATACATCTATGCCGATAAGAACAAGGGAAATCAGTGAAACAAGAATCATAAATGCTAATAAAGAATAATAGGAAACAAGGGAAATATGCTTCTTCTTATCTTTAATTTCCTGGTCATCATTATAATCATCCGAAATTGATTTATGACCCTCTTCTGTGGCTACAGTCTCTTCCGCCTGCTTAAACTCACTATCTGTTGATTTGCCTATATATTCAACTTCATCATTGTCAAATGTAAATTGTTTTTCTATTCCGTCATAATCATTTGTCATTACAATCCTCACCCTCTCAGCCTTCTAAAAAAGAACAGCATCTTGATCATAAATAGCTTAAAACCTAGAGAAAATTAAATTACTAATTTTCGAACAGGTTGTTTTTGAAGCGATGTGCAGGTATCTCAAAATCAAACACCTCGGAAAAAACAGCCGCATTCTCTGACTCTTCTCTGAAGGGATTAGTGTATATTGCAAATTCTATGACTTTGAATTTATGCAGAAAACTTTCTTTAATTACATTTTTGAATGCTTCCGCAACAATACGAGGGGGATTATGAAATGCCCCGCAGCCGAATGCTCCAAGAATGACAACCTCGTTTCCTTCTCCAGCGGCAATTGAGAGAATCCGTTCAGCCCTCTTTAAGTGCAATGCCATAAGTTCATCATCACTTAAGTTGACACACCCCATTTCTCCCTGATATCGCGGGCGTTTAAGGTCCGGTGCAGCAGTCGTTACGATATTCACCGGGAACCAATATTGTTCATCCAACGCCACAGGATAAAGCTCATCCTGCTTAAAGACTATCACATGCGGCGTGTAGATTGTGTCATCTGTATTGCGTCTATCAAAGCCATTACGATGAGGCTCATAGTAATTAGCCCAAAGATATTCTGTATTTAAACAAGGATACAATGTCGAGCAACGGCAGAGACTCTCTTCCTGTGCAAAACTTCCTCCCGTTACTCCACCTCCCGGTGATACGGCAGAGGCAAAATTAAGTACTGCCGTCTTCATTCCCTTATATGCTACAGCAGCTTCGAACGTACGCTTTCTTGAAACAACAATCTTCACCTCTTCCGGGTATGTAATATTAAAAGAAGGAATATACTCATCCTTCTCTAATATCAGCTCTTCGTCCTTAATGCTGTCGCTGACACATGCTGCAAGAATGCGGTTCTCTTTTATTCTTCTCATTGTATCTTCAAATATGTATTTATTATCTCTTCTATCCATTAACCCCTCCATAAAATCATTTAATTCTATCATAAATGACTAATGCGTTAACAGTTTTACGCAATAAATATCGCATAGCAAGCGATAACTTGTAGCCTTCTTTACCACCTCTAAGCGTTCTCATTATAAGAAAGGGAGAAAAACTACGCCATAATAATATACGGAAGTAGTAGATTTATTGTATCTGCTTATCAAAATCCAAGAGTCAGGAAATTGAAGCCAAAAAGTGTATCCAGCGTCTTCTTACTGCTGTCTGCAGTCATAAATGAAGCCAGATACAAAAGAGAACAGTGGCTCCCTTATTCAATGTCTCTTGTCATTGATACCCCAAGATAAAGGGACACTCTCTTTGGAGAGATGGCTCTTTTCTTATCTCTCACTGAATAATTGACCTTGGTTTTTGCAATATATAGAATTTGATAAACAAAGCGAGGACACAATATGGACAAGAATATCTGCTCTTCAACATTCACGGTACCACTTATTCCTGACAAGGCTTTCGAGGACCATATCAAACCATATTGCGTTATCAAATCATATCCAAAGGGATTCAAGTTTCTTGAAGCAGGAGACAGTCTAAGCGGGATATACTACATCAAGAAAGGACGCACACGTCATTACTTCATAGCAGATGGGGGAGAAGAGAAAATCCTCTACACGCTAAGTGACGGCTGGATCTTCGGAGAGACGCCGGTTGTTCTCAACGATCCGACAGGTCTCATAAGCGAGACGATGGAAACAAGCGAGATATGGTTCCTTCCCTCAAGCAAATACAACAAGCTCATGAATGAAGACCATCCAATCGTCCGCTCTTATATCATGAAGAACCTCTGCAGAAAGATAAGAATACTCCGCCACGACATCGAAATGCTTGTCTTCTATCCGGTAAAGGAGAGAATCCTCCAGCTCTTCTGCTCGACGGCAAACACCACAGAGCTCATAGACGGCGCATGGTACGGGCTTTACAACAAGTATACCCACTATGAGATAAGCACCATTATCGGGAGTGCAAGAGTTACGACGTCAAAGCTCATAAACGAGTTGAGTCTTGAAGGATACATAAGGATCGTCAATCACAGAATCCAGGTCTCCAAAGAAGCTTACGAGCACATGATGGATTGATTTGTAACAATTGCTACATTGTTCTGTTGTTCCTTTTTTTGAGTCTTCTTGACGCTAAAATCTCTTAAAAAGGTAGAGTATGGACAGAGCACTTTATTCACAATATCTTCTTCTCCTCAAGGAAGAGCTTATCCCTGCACTCGGATGCACGGAGCCTATAGCAATAGCATATGCCTCGGCAAAAGCAAGAGAAGTTCTCGGGGAGGATCCGGTACATATAACGGCAAGATGCAGCGGAAACATCATAAAGAATGTAAAGGGTGTCATCGTCCCGACAACGGGAGATCTCAAAGGCGTTGAAGCAAGCGCCATACTCGGGGCCGTCGGAGGAAATGCCGAAAAGAAACTTGAGGTTTTGAGTGATATTAAGCCGGAGCATATAGCAAAGACGAGAGAGCTCTTGAAAAAACATTTCTGCTCCGTCGATTTAATCGAAGGTGTCTCCAATCTCGATATCATAATAGAGATGAAGGGAGAGCACCACTCGTCACTTGTCGAGATAGTCTATACGCACACCAACATATGCCGTATCGAGAAAGACGGCGTCGTTATTCTCGATAATAAATCAAACCCGAACCACGGCTCTGCTGTCGACAGGAGCATTCTCAATCTCAAGGATATTTTCGCCTTCGTCGATGAGGTGGATATCGCGGACGTGAAGGATCTTCTCGATAACCAGATAAAATGCAACCTCTCGATAGCCGAGGAAGGAATGAAGAAAGATTACGGCGCGAATGTCGGAGCAACACTCCTCAGGCACTATGGCGATACAGTGGAGGTCCTCGCAAAGGCGCTGCCTGCTGCCGGAAGCGATGCAAGGATGAACGGGTGCGTTCTTCCCGTTGTCATAAACAGCGGAAGCGGGAACCAGGGCATGACAGTAAGTCTTCCAATCATTGTCTATGCAAATTATCTCAAAAGCAGTGAAGAGGAGAAATACAGGGCTCTCGTCATGAGTAATCTGATTGCCATATATCAGAAGAACGGACTCGGAAAGCTCTCTGCCTATTGCGGTGCTGTATCGGCGGCGGCGGGAGCAGGGGCTGGAATCGCCTACCTCCACCATTCGAGTAATGAAGTCATCGAAGCAACAATCGTCAACACCCTTGCAAATGTCTCGGGAATTGTTTGTGACGGTGCGAAAGCAAGCTGCGCGGCAAAGATTGCTTCGGCTCTGGATGCTGCCGAGATGGCGTTTTTCATGGCAAGAGAAAAACACACATTCCCCTCGGGCGAGGGCCTCGTCCAGGATAACACGGAAGACACAATCGCCTCATTCGGAAGGATGGGCAGAGTCGGAATGAAATCAACAGATGTTGAGATTCTTAATATCATGATTGGCAAGTAGACAAAAGTCTAAAAGCTGATAGTTTTAGTTCTCCCCCCTGAAGAAGGCAGCAGAAAGCGGCCTTCTTCTTTTTATTTCAGAGGTTATTGATCTCTTTCACCTTGTGGCATGCAACAAAGTGACCGCTCTCGACTTCTTCAAGAAGAGGAGTTGTCTTGAAGCAATTTTCCTCTGCATAGGGACAGCGGGGAGCAAAGCGGCATCCGGGTTTGGGATCGATCGGGGATGTGAGTTCGCCCTTGATGATCACCGGTTTCGATACTCTATGTATATTCGGGATCGGGATTGCCGAGATCAAACCCTTCGTATATGGATGATATTGATGAGAGAAGAGTTCCTTTGCACGACACTTCTCGACCATACATCCAAGGTACATCACAAGAATATCATCCGAGACGTGCTTTACGACGGAGAGATCATGTGTGATGAACATATATGTGAGGTTCTGCGATTCCTGAAGATCCTGCATGAGATTCAATATCTGGGCCTGGATGGATACATCGAGCGCGGAAACAGGTTCGTCGCAGACGATAAACTTGGGGTTGAGCGCAAGCGCACGCCCGATTCCTATACGCTGTCTTCTTCCTCCGTCGAGCTCATGAGGATATGAGTCGGAGAGTCTTCTCGCTAAGCCTACCGTATCCATTATCTTCTCGACATGCTTGTCTCTTTCCTCTCTACTCGGGTAAACCTTGTAGATATCCAACGGCTCGGAAATGATCTCTTTAATCGTCATTCTTGGATTGAGCGATGAGAAGGGATCCTGGAATACCATCTGCATCTCCCGTCTCAATTCAAAGCGTTTCTTACCCTTGGCTCCGGTAATATCTTCTCCGTTGAAGAATATCTTACCGTCCGTCGAGTCAAGGAGTCCCAGGATGACACGGCCGAGAGTCGACTTACCGCATCCCGATTCTCCGACAACGCCGAGAGTCTTGCCCTCTTCTATCGTGAAGTTTATTCCGTCGACGGCGTGGAGTGTTCCGGATGCTGTCTTGAAATACTTTTTCAAATCTTTGACTTCTATGATGTTACCCATTCCTTGCCTCCGTTTTATTCACTTTGAAACATTTGACAAAGTGTCCTTTCGATATCTCCATTGTCTGCGGTTTCGACTTGAAACATTCATCCGAGGCATACGGGCACCTTTCGGAGAAGGAACACCCTACGGGGAGCTCTGACGGATCCGGCATCATTCCGGGAATCGGTTTGAGTCTCTTTACATCATTATCGAGTGACGGAATCGACTCCATAAGACCTATTGAATAGGGGTGGGTCGTATGGTCGAAGATATCTTCAAGAGAGCCGTACTCAACGATCTCACCGGCATACATAACGGCAACCTTGTCGCATGTCGAGGCGACAACACCGAGGTCATGAGTTATAAGAATCATTGCAGTCTTCAGCTTTTTCTGAAGCTCCTTGATCATAATCAACACCTGAGCCTGGATCGTCACATCGAGAGCGGTTGTAGGCTCATCTGCTATAAGAAGTTTCGGATTACATGCAAGCGCGATGGCAATTACAACTCTCTGCTTCATCCCCCCTGAAAACTGGTGTGGATACTCATGAGCACGCACTGCCTGTATACCGACCATCTCCAGCATCTTCACAGCCTCTTCTTCAGCTTCCGCTCTCGAGCACTTTTTATGTAGCTTGATGACTTCAGCTATCTGATCATCGACGGGAAGAACGGGATTGAGAGCTGTCATTGGATCCTGGAAAATCATGGAAATCTGGTTTCCCCTGATACTCCTCATCGCTTTGTCCTTCTTCTTGAGAAGGTCCTCTCCCTGGAAATAGATTTCCCCGCTTGTTATACGTCCGGGAGGATTCGGGATGAGACGTAAAATCCCGAGTGCGGTTGTTGTTTTTCCCGCGCCCGTCTCTCCGACGAGTCCCAGTGCCTCACCCTCGTCGACTTCAAGGTCGATTCCGTTGACGGCTTTGACTATCGAATCATTAGACGTGTATTCAATTCTTAAATCCTTAATATTCAGAAGACTCATATACAATCCTCCTCACTGCTTGAGTTTCGGGTCGAGTGCATCTCTAAGTCCATCTCCGAGGACATTGAATGCACTGACGGTGATCATGATCATCACTCCCGGGAAGGTTACAACCGGCCAGAAATCTCTGATGTATTCTCTTCCCTGCGAGAGCATGCTTCCCCACTCCGGTGTCGGAGGTTCGATTCCGAGACCGATGAAACTCAGCATTGCTATTGTGAGTATGGCGTTGACAATGGCAAGAGTCGCCTGGACGAAGATCGGAGAAAGCGCATTCGGCAGGATGTGTTTGAGAATGATTCTCCTGTTATCGGCACCGATGGAACGTGCAGCCTCTACATATTCCATCTCCTTGACAGTCATTACGGATGCCCTTCCGACTCTGGCAAATGTCGGTATGTTTGCTATCGCTATTGCTATTGCGCTCTGTATGCTTCCTCTTCCCATTGCTGACGATACCGCAATGGCCAGAAGAAGTGACGGGATGGACATGACACCATCCATGAATCTCATGACTATCGTCTCGTAAACACCGCCGAAATATGCTGCAGTGACACCGATCGTAACACCGACAGTCAAGCTAATACATACAGATGCGAATGCTATACTGAGCGAAATCCTCGTTCCATAGATGACACGTGTGAAGATATCGCGTCCGAGCTGATCGGTCCCCATGAGATGCTTCAGACTCGGATACTCGAAGATCGCATCATAGTCGGGCTTATCATATTGATATGGTGTAATGACATCGGCAAAGAGCCCCGCCAGGATAATGATTATAATGGCAACAAGACCGAGCATAGCAGCCTTATCTTTCTTGAGCCTGTGCCATACACTGTTCGTTTTCTTTTTGTCCATGGCCATCATCCTTTCTTCTCAGGGGAAGCTGCTTTTCTTTTCTTCGGGGATGCATACTGCGATTTGATTCTCGGATCAATGTATGCATATAGGATATCGACAGCAAGGTTGATCAAGCAGAATGTAAGTGCGCAGAAAAGAATCGAGCCCTGTATAACAGGATAGTTACGTGCATATATGGCATTCACTATGAGTGTACCAAGTCCCGGAATCGAGAAGATCGACTCTGTGACAATAGAGCCCGCAAGAGTCTTACCAAGCTGGATGCCGACAACCGTCATTACGGGAATAAGCGCATTTCTGAGGCCGTGTTTGACGATGATTGTAGTTTCGCTTACACCCTTTGCACGTGCAGTTCTCATGTAATCCTGTCTTATGACATCAAGCATGGAAGATCTTGTTGTACGGGTGATCGTGGCAATAGGAATGGTTGCAATTGCAATGGATGGAAGAATCCAGTATTTCGGGCCGTAGAAACCTGAAGCCGGAAGGATCCTTAAATTCAAGGCAAAGACAATCATCAGCATCAAGCCAAGCCAGAACGACGGAATTGAGACACCGAAAAGTGAAACGAATGTGGCTACACGATCGAATATTGAATACTGCTTTACAGCAGAGATAATGCCGAGAATAATTCCCACAATAGTCGCAATTGTCATACTCGTTAAAGTTAACAGCAGCGTTGTCGGGAATCTTTTCAATATTTCATCAAGGACGGGTTTCCCGTTCTTGTAAGAAGTACCGAAATCGAATTTGGTGACGATGTTGACTATATATCGAAAGAGCTGTTCGAAGTAGGAATCGTTGAGTCCGAGTTCCTCTCTCTTTGCATCTATCTGTTCCTGGGAAGCACCCTCTCCGAGGATCGCCACCGTAGGGTCTCCGGAACTGAAATAGTTGATTGTAAAGACCAGAACAATGACAAAGAGCATTGTCGGGATAATCATTATTAGTCTTTTTAAGATGTACCTGTACAAGTTGTGTACTCCTGTTTTTATAAGGTGGTCACCTCTCGATAACCACCTTGGAGAATCGGGGTTAGAAACTCAATTTCTTGAGATCAAGCTGAACACCGGCATCCGGCACGAAGCCTTTGACCGCATCGCTATAAGCATAGTTGATGAAGTTTTCAACCAATGGGATGACGATATAGTGGTCGTGAATGTAATCCTGTACCTCGCCGTAGATTGCCTTACGTTTTTCGACATTTGTCTCTGCTCTTCCAGCCTGGAGAAGTGCGTTGAGAGTCTCATCTGTCTTACTTACGGTGCTGTAGCCGCTTCCTGCAAACATGTTCATATATGCCTGATCGGGATCATAAGTATCAGCAGTGAAGACGTATGGAGCACAGTCTGTGTTACTGTCTCTCAATTTCTTTCCCATCCATGTTGCAGCATCGTATTCTTCGATCTTCATTATTATTCCGACTTCAGAGAGGAAAGCCTGTACGGATTCAGCTGTTTTTATACTTGCAGCAACGCTTGGACAGACACATGTAAATGTGAAACCGTCCGGATATCCTGCCTCTTTAAGAAGCTCTTTACTGAGCTCCGGGTCATATTCATAGAAGCCTTCGTTCTTATAGCCGAAAAGACTTGACGGGAGAGAACTTGTTCCACGGGCAGCACCTCCGCCGTAAGCAGAAGCAAGAACCTTCTCTGTGTCGATTGCATGAGCAATGGCCTTGCGGACTCTTTCATCCTTGAAGTACGGCTTGTTTTCATTTAGAGAAAGATACATAACCTTGAGACTCGGTCCGAAGTATGCATTGAGACCCTCGACATCTCCAAGCTTCGAGACATCTGCAAAGTTCAAAGAGTCTGTGATGTCGATTCCGCCTGTCTCAAGTTCAATACAGCGTGCACTGTTGTCGTTGATTATTCTCAAAAGAACGTTCTTGATATTAGCCTTCTCTCCCCAATAATTGTCATTTCTCGTGAGAGTGATATGGTCGCCCGAATCCCATTCAACAAATTTGTATGCGCCTGTTCCAATCGGCTCGAGATAGAATGTCGTTGCATCAACGGATTCAGCATAAGACTTACATACGATAGAAGAAGAAACATTTGCAAGAACATTGAGAGCTGCCGCATACGGAGTTTTGAACTTGACTACAATATGGGTTGGATCGACTACATAAGAAGCATCAATGTCGAATGACTTATAGAAGTTTGCAGAGACTGTTCCTGTCTTACATCTCTGGAATGTATAGAGGACATCATCTGCCGTCATCTTCTCGCCGTTATGGAAGTAAACGTCATCTCTGAGTGTCAGAACAAGAGTAAGGTCATCTTCCCAGACCCATTCTGTTGCGAGGTTTGGCTCTATTTCCTTTGTCTCCCCGTTAAGATGGAGAAGAGTATCGTAGATATTCTTACAAAGGAACTTTGAAACAAGAAGGGAATCATTCTGGGGATCCAGCTTTCCCGGTTCCTGAGGAAGACCGTAATTCAAAGTGTCACGGACTTTACCTTCCTTCTCGGATGAACCATTTGCAAAAGCAAAGGTAAGTGCAAGAAGGAGAACAAGAGCGATTGATAGTGCTTTTTTCATAATATCTCCTTATATCTATTTCCCCAGGAGAAGGGCCCTTTTCTCTTCGCCTGACTCAATAGTTAGTTCATTTATGAATGCTCCTCGAGCCATCTTGTGGCAACCTGAGCATATGACGCCACTCCATTCGGGATTGCATCCTCAGAGTAAACGACCTTTGGGTTATGAGAGCCGACTGTATAGCCTTCATCTATGCTGCCACCGCTTAAAAAACCGAAGACTGAAGGAACTTTTTCTCCATAGCGGGAGAAATCTTCACTCCCCATTCTGATAGGCATTTCCTTGATCATGTCATCGTCCAATATCTCGGAGAGGTACCTTTTTATTTCATTCACCATTTCCGTATTATTCACAGTTGCCGGCATCTCCATATCGAAGATCACCTCTGCCTCTCCCGAGAATGCCCGGGCGGTATTTTCGACTATCTGGACCATCTTTTTCTTGATTTCCTGATGAGTGTTATTGTTCAATGCACGAATTGTTCCCCTCATCGAAGCTGAGTCAGGAATGCTGTTCGGCATGCTTCCGCCTTTTATTTCTCCTATTGTCAGAACAATGGTTTCCTTAGGGTCTATGAGTCTGGCGTTTATAGCCTGAAGAGAAATGTAGATATGACAGAGAATATTCAACGGATCGACCGCAGTCTGCGGTCTGGCCCCGTGGCTTCCCTTCCCGTGAACTCTTATCTCGAACATTGAGTTTGAGGCGAGTGTAACGGCAGAGCTGATAGAAAGAGTACCGCATCTGTCTTCTGTTGCTATGTACATATGCTGACCATATACTGCATCAACATGGGGATTCTCGAGAACTCCTGCTTTTATCATTCTTGCGGCACCTGTTCCCGTTTCCTCGGAAGGCTGGAAAAGAAGTTTTACATTTCCCTTGATATTCTCCCTGTTCTCAGAGAGGAGTTTTGCAGCTCCCAGGAGCATGGAAGTATGGAGGTCGTGCCCGCAGCAATGGGCGATGCCTTCGTTTTTACTCTTGAACGGAAGGCCACTTTCCTCTTTCATATTGAGGGCATCCATATCGGCACGAAGCATGATGGTTTTACCGGGCTTTCCTCCCTTTATGAGAGCGACGACACCGCCCGAGAGAGCCTCCGGTTCGAGACCGAAGCTTTTGAGCTTTGACATGACATAGGCCACTGTCTGAGGCTGATTTTCTCCGCTTTCCGGATTTGAATGAATATGTCTCCTCCATTCAATAACTTCATCTTTTATCTTCTCTGCCTTCTCAAGATAGTTCAAAACCGGCCTCCTAATACCTTTCCGCAATCAGATTATTTCTCTCTTAATTCATCTGCCATATAAACAGATAATTTGTATCTTTTATTACATTTGCTCCTTTAACAAGGCTTTCCCTTCCGGGGATATCTCATACGAAGATGCGAAAGCTTCTATGTAATCTTCTGAATATATTCTCCTGAATTCACTTAACGCTCTCTTTACGCATTCAAGGCCTTTGAGGCCTTTCAAACTGTTAAGGGTATCGGTAAACGAAGAGAAGAGATGTCCCGTATGATAGTCATATGAAAGGACGGCACCTTCCGCCGAGAGCTCTTTCTTCTTCTCTTTGATGTACTCTTCGGCATCCGGGGTCATCTCGAACCCCCAATGCATATCGCAATAAGGATTACCCCAGCTGAGGTGGCCGTATATTTTGACTTCATACTCTTCTTGAGAGAAGCCGCGTGTGAGGCTCTTATCTATGTCGGGGCAGTAGTACTTTCCCCACTCGAGAAGGTCATACTTCTTCCATGCATCGACCCATGCACATTTCATGACATGAATTACAGCTTCCGGGCTTTTCTCGACAAAGACGGAGTTCATCTGTCCCGGCCTCGAGCTTCTCTCGTTATATGCCTGATAATTGAGAGCAGTCAAAGGATCATTGTGTTCAAGGCACCGCTTCTGCATTCTCAATCCCCTCTCTCTTCCATATTCTGTAACGCAGCGCCGTATTACATCGACACCGTCATCTTTAAAGGAGGTGATTACTTCTCTTGCCATGAGAGCAAAGAGAACAGCATGATGCTCTATATCACAATGAAACTTTTCCATTTCTACTTCTTTACTTTCTTCATAGCCTGACTTGCGGCAATTAATATCGGATCATAGACAGGAGCGACGGGCGGCGCATAGATTAAATCAAGATCATTGATCTCGGATACAGTCATCTTTGCATCTATTGCAGCAACAAGAGTATCAATTCTGATTGCTGCAGCTTCACTTCCGACACTCTGTGCGCCGAGTAGTCTGCCGCTTTCAGCATCCAAAATGAAGTTCAAATACATAATTTTATGCCCGGGATAGTATGAAGCCTTGTCACGCTGTTTTATCTCGGACTCCACAGCATCGAATCCCGCATCTTTTGCTTCTTTGAGGGTGAGTCCCGTAGTTGCAATGTATGTATCAAAGACTTTCGTAACCATTGATCCCATGACACCGTGGAACGGAGTCTCTTCGCCTCCTATCGAGCTTCCCGCAACACGTCCAGTCTTGTTGGCTGTCGTCCCGAGCGGTATATAACACGGCTTCCCCGTAATGCTGTTGAAATTCTCTGCACAGTCTCCTGCAGCCCAGATAAAAGGATCTGATGTCCTCATATTCCTATCGACGGCTATAGCTCCCTTTATACCGAGAGTCAAACCAATCTCTTCAGCAAGTTTGCTGTTGGGTTTTACACCGATTGACATAAGAACCATATCACACTCAAGGGATGAAGATGTTGTCTTGAGACCGCACACTTTTCCGTCTTTAGTGAGAATTTCCTCTGCCTTTTCTTCCAGATGTACAGATACTCCATTCTTCTCGAGAGTCTCGAGAACAAGAGAGGAGAAAGATTCCGGGAGAAACGGAAGTAGTCTCGGTAAAGCTTCAAAGATGTGAACTTTAACTCCGGCTGATGCAAGCTCCTCTGCACACTCAAGGCCGATAAAACCACCTCCGACAATTGCGGCCGTGCTGCCGGGTTTAACTGCTCCTTTAAGAGAAATCCCGTCTTCGACATTTCTCAGATAGTGAACACCTTCTGCCTCTATTCCCTTGATAGCGGGTTTTATTGGGGAAGCTCCCGTTGCGATTACAAGCTTGTCATATGTATGAATACTCACTTCATTAGTATCGAGATTGAGAACAGTTACTGTTTTCCCGATATTGTCTATGTGAGTCACTTCATGATGAATGAAAACAGGAATGCCTCTCTTCTCTTTCATCTCTACGGCGGTAAGAGAGACCAAATCATTCTCCGAGTCAATCATTCCACCGACGAAGTACGGCAGTCCGCATGCTCCATAGCTGATGAATCCTGACTTTTCAAATACCGTAATATCGATCTCCGGCTTAAGCTTCTTCGCTTTTGATGCGGCACTTAATCCGGCAGCTGTTCCTCCGATAACTATTAATCTCTCCGACATCCTCTTTTCTCCCCAGCTACTTTCTCACGCTGTATTTGTCGATAACACCCATCTCGCCCATAAGAGCTTCGAGCTCATCCCTGTGATGTCCTACATATTCCTGGTACGGCTTACGTAAATGACCGCCTGGAAGACCCAGTATATCAAGAGCGGCTTTTATGACAATCGGGTTTGAAAAATCATATAACTTCTGAAGAAGAGGGAACCATTTGAAGTATTCTTTCCTGCCCTCTTCCATAATCTCTATGCTTGTCCACGGACGCGAATATTTAGCACATTCCTCCGGTATGATATTCCCTCCGATATTTGCAGTACCGGTGCCGCCTACAGCAAGAGTCGGAAGAACAATTGAATATTTGGGGTAGTCGCAGCACATGATCTTGACCTTACCGCCGCATAGACGCTCTACCTGTACAAGCTGCTCGACAGAGCTCATCGCCTCTTTGTCGATGACAAAATGCGGATGCTTGTCTGAAAGCTTCTTGATTGTCTCGGGATTTACGTTTACGCCGAGTCTCGAGGGATTGTTGTATATACCGCATGGAATAGAGATAGAACTCATCACGGCATCAAAATGTGCATAAGTTGCCGTCTGAGGAATCAAAACATACGGGGGTACTGTGAAGATGACTCCATCACCACCCTCTTTTTCTATGTATTTAGCCATCTCTATGCTCTGGTCCGTTGTGAAAGCTGCAGCTCCGAAGAAGACGGGAATACGACCGTCTGCTATCTTTATAACTTCATGGACAATCTTCTTCTTTTCTTCGATTGTGAGAAGAGTCGTCTCTCCTGCCGATCCGAGAACAAAGAGCTGGCTTGTTCCGTATTTGATCTGACGCTCGATGAGAATTCCGAAACCGTCGAAATCAATCTTGTCGTCAGCGGTGAACGGAGTAGGCATTGCAACAAATGAACCTTGTAAATTTGTCATTACATGAATCTCCTAAGTAGAATTGAGGACATTCTAATGACTATATGTGTTTATCCGTGCAAGCCATTATTATTTGTAACAATTATTACATTCACTTAAGGAAAGACATCCCTCAAACAATCATCAAGTACCCAAGTGGAGAAGGTTGTAGTAGAGGTGAATCGGTCTTCACAGCCGATACGGAAAGGCTCGAATTTCACCTTTCTTAAATATGACACTTAGGTTACTATGAGTATTTCATTGAAGCTAATTCAATTAAGAATAAGAAAATATTGAGACAGTATGAATTGTATCACCAGCTGGTGATACAAATTGAAACACTCATATCTTGGTTGATATCCCGTAACAGCTGCCGTACATTTGTAGGTGCA
>CAVHKW010000108.1:0-20743 GCA_963636745.1 uncultured Oscillospiraceae bacterium
AAGACGAAAGAGCCGGTGTATCTGGGGTGATTAAACTTTCTCTCCATGTTGTTCTTTTCTTTCCAACAGTTTAGAATTTCAACATTACTTGAATAGGAGATAACGATGGAAGTTCGTGTTCGCTACGCCCCGTCGCCAACTGGGCTGCAGCATATCGGTGGTATTAGAACAGCATTATTTAACTATTTTTTCGCTAAATCTATGGGGGGAAAGTTCATTCTCCGCATAGAAGATACTGACAGAGAACGCTATACGGAAGAATCTCTCCAGGATCTTTATGACACTCTCTCCTGGCTTGGAATAAAGTGGGACGAGGGACCTGTTGTAGGTGGTCCTTACGGCCCGTATGTCCAGTCCGAGAGATTCGATATCTACAAGGAATATGCTGAAAAGCTTGTCAGAGACGGTAAGGCATATTACTGCTACTGCTCACCCGAGAGACTCGAGAAATTGAGAAAAGAGCAGAGTGAGAGTAAGAGCGAGTACCAGGGCTATGACAGACACTGTGCATCCCTGACGGAAGAAGAGAGAAGAGACCTCGAGGCACAGGGAATAAAGCCTGTTATAAGGCTCAAGGTGCCGACAGAGGGCAAAACGACCTTCCACGATGTCATCATGGGCGATATCACCCGAAAGAACAAGGACGTATCCCCCGATCCGATTCTCCTCAAATCAGACGGATTTCCGACATATCATCTTGCGAATGTCATCGACGACCACATGATGGGAATAACGCACATAATGCGTGCCCAGGAGTGGATTCCATCCGGGCCCTTACACATCCTTCTCTACGATGCATTCGGATGGGAGCCTCCTATCTACTGCCACCTTCCGATGGTAATGGGAAAGGACGGCCAGAAACTCAGTAAGAGACACGGCTCCACTGCCGTCCGAGATTTCAGAGAGAAGGGATACCTTCCCGAGGCAATAATCAACTACGTCACTCTCGTCGGGTGGTCTCTTGACGACAAGACGGAGTTCTTCTCGAAGGAGGACCTCGAGAAGTGTTTCAGACTCGAAAACATCCACTCTGCTCCTGCGAAGTTCGACTACAACAAGCTCGACTGGTTCAACGGCCAGTATATAAGACAGAAGAGCAGCGAAGAGCTCTGTGAGCTCTGCCTTCCTTATTTCAAGAAGGCGGGCTATGTTTCTCCCGAGCCCACAGAAGATGAGAAGAAGTACATACTCTCTCTTATGCCGAGCGTGAAGGAGAGAATGAAGACTCTCTCTGACTGTGTGCCTCTGACATCGTTCTTATTTGTCGATAATCCCGTCACCGACAAGACGCTCTATGTTGCCAAGGGATCCGACGAGAAGAATACACTCGAGGCATTGGAGAAGGGATCAGAAATCCTTATGTCAGGCGTTGAGAGCGGAAGAGACGAGAAGAGCATCGAAGAGGACCTCGTTGAACTCTCGAAGAGCCTCTCTATCAAGGTCAACGGAGTATTCCAGCCGATCAGAGTCGCGCTTACGAATTCGACGGTATCGCTTCCTCTCTTCGATTCGATAAGGCTACTGGGTAATGAAGAGTGCAGAAAGAGACTCGAGAGAGCAATTAAATTTTTGAAGGAGAATTGAGACATGAGTAATAACAGTGTAGTAACAATGGACAAGATCATATCGCTCTGCAGAAGAAGAGGATTCATCTTCCAGTCATCCGAGATATACGGCGGGCTCAACGGCGCCTATGACTACGGCCCGATGGGTGTGGAACTCAAGAACAACATCCGTGATTTCTGGTGGAAGGAGATGACGAGGATGCACGACAACATCGTGGGACTCGATGCATCGATCCTCATGCACCCCCGTGTATGGGAGGCTTCGGGACACGTATCGAACTTCACCGACCCGATGGTTGACTGTAAAGTCTGTAAGTCACGTTTCCGTGCAGACCAGATAGATCTCACAGCACCGTGTCCGGTCTGCGGCAACAGGAATTCATTTACGGAGCCCAGAAACTTCAATCTCATGTTCGAGACACATATCGGGGCAAACAGGGACGCGGCTTCCGTCGTCTATCTCAGACCCGAGACAGCACAGGGAATCTACGTAGACTACAAGAACGTACTCCAGTCAAGCAGAGTCAAGGTTCCTTTCGGTATTGCACAGGTCGGTAAGTCGTTCAGAAACGAAATAACGACAAAGAATTTCATCTTCCGCTCATGCGAATTCGAGCAGATGGAGATGCAGTTCTTCTGCAAGCCCGGAACAGATGAGGAGTGGTTCCCCTATTGGAGAGAGGAGAGAATGAAATTCTACTCGAAGATGGGTATCCACCCGGAGCATCTGAGATGGCACCAGCACGGACCGGATGAGCTTGCCTTCTACGCAAAGGATGCTTACGATATCCAGTTCCTATTCCCGATGGGATGGCAGGAACTCGAGGGTGTACACTCAAGAACGGACTATGACCTTACACAGCATACCAAGTTCAGCGGTAAGGACCTCACATATCTTGATCCCGAGACCAACGAAAGATACATCCCGTATGTCGTCGAGACATCGGCAGGTCTCACACGTAACGTTCTCATGGCACTCAGCGATGCATACGATGAAGAGCCGACACCTGAAGGGGACACAAGAACCGTTCTTCATTTCCATCCTTATATTGCACCTGTCAAGGTTGCTGTACTTCCGCTTGTCAAGAAGGACGGCCTGAGTGAATATGCAATGAAGCTCGACAAATCTCTCAGAGATGACTTCGTCACTTATTATGACCAGAGCGGCGCCGTCGGAAGAAGATACCGCCGTCAGGATGAGATCGGAACTCCGTATTGTGTTACTGTCGACTACCAGACACTCGAGGATCAGACAGTCACAGTCAGAATGAGAGACTCCATGAAGCAGGAAAGAGTTTCCGTCGATTCTCTTTCGGAGTTTATCAAGAACAAGATGAAGGAGTACAAGAGAGTATGAACAAGGCCCTACAGGTTTTATTTGATAGAGGATTTGTAAAAGACTCGACCAATCTTGAAGGACTATCTGATTTGATGGATAAGGAGAGTGTCTCCTTCTATTGCGGAACAGACCCCACGGGGCCTTCTCTCCACGTCGGACACATCGTACCGTTCTTCGCCATGCACCACTTACAGATGTATGGTCACAGGCCTCTTGCTCTTGTCGGAGGCGGTACGGGACTCATCGGAGACCCATCCGGTAAGACGGAGATGAGAAAGATCCTTCCCATCGAGGAGATAAACAGGAATGCCGAGAATATCTCGAAGCAGCTCTCGAAAGTCGTCGACTTCAGCGAGAATCCTCCCGAGGGTTACGGTAAGGCCCTTGTCGTCAATAATGCCGACTGGCTTGTCGACTTGAACTACATATCGTTTTTGAGGGATGTCGGAAAGTATTTCTCCGTCAACAGAATGCTCACCTTCGAAGGAGTCAAGCAGCGCCTCGAGAGGGGGTTGAGCTTCATCGAGTTCAACTATCAGCTTCTTCAGTCATATGACTACAAGATGCTCAACGAGAAGTATGGAACAAGACTCCAGATAGGCGGAGCAGACCAGTGGGGTAACATCGTTGCCGGAATCGACCTCATTCAGAGAATGGGAGGCGAAGAGTGCTTCGGACTAACATTCAATCTCATCATGCGTGCAGACGGAAAGAAGATGGGAAAGAGTGAGAAGGGTGCCGTGTTCTTGGATAAGAATCTCTATTCTCCTTATGATTTCTATCAATATTGGAGAAACATCGCAGATGCAGATGCCGTCAAGTTCATGAAGCTCTTTACATTCATGGATCTTGATGAGATCAAGGAATATGAAGACCCGAAGAGGAACGTCAACGATACGAAGGCACGTCTTGCCTATGAGATCACGAAGATCATCCACGGCGAGGAGGAGGCCGAGAAGGCTAAGGATGCATCTCTTTCTCTCTTCTCGGGAGCAGGATCGTCAGAGCATCTTCCGACAGTGGAGCTCGATAAGGCTCTCTTCGAGAACGGCATAGGTGTACTCGATCTCTACACAAAGAGCGGGCTCACACCGTCAAACGGAGAGGCGAGAAGGCTTGTTCTTCAGGGCGGCGCCGAGATCAACGGCGAGAAGGTGTCGGATATAAAGCGGGTATATACGCTCTCCGATGCACCGGACGGGACGCTTCTTCTCAAAGCCGGTAAGAAAAAGTTCATGCGTGTAAGCATAAAATAAGATATGGGGTGTTACGACAGGAAGACAAAGGTAACACCTTTTTTTTTCTTCTAAAAAAATGGAGTCCGGGGAATCGAACCCGGGGCTCTCATGATAGAATGTTTTGAGGAATCATCCATCGAAGGAAATCTTGGCACAAAAGAGAGTATATTGTTCATTCAAAACAGGAGAGAATATCGGAAAAGGTAGTTATTACTGCGTCTGCGTGGGGGAGGAGTTTTTCTCTTTCGATTGATGAGTCGATTGCAACAACTTTTCCGCATTTTGCTTTCCCTGCCATCTTCAAATCTTCGACTGTGTCGGAGAGAAAGACAATGTCCTCAGGCGCTGTGTCCATGATTGTGCTGAAGAGAAGAACGGTGAGTTTATTCGGCTTACGGATACGTGACGAGGAGTCCACGCTGTAATCGAAGTCGAGGCCGAGTCTCTCTTCAAGCGCTTTGACAGATGAGGGCGAGTCGTTTGTAAAGACAGCGAGGATAACTCCTTTCTTTCGAAGAGTCGTGAGAGTGTTTATCACAGAGGTGAAATCATAAGAGGAGAGGACGCTCTCTGCTCCGTATTCAACACGTTTCTTGATCTTGAGAAAACCCTTTGCCGACGCAATTGGATTAAGGCGGAACTTAATTACAAGAGAGATGAGACGTAGTATTCCGCCCGCTCTTTTCTTCCTGTCATATAACAGGCTCTCGGAGGATATTGTTCCATTCTCAATTGAAAGAACGGAGAGGAAGGAGTTTACTATTCTCTCTTTCTTTTCTTCTTTGAATCTTTTAAGAGGAAGACTTTCTTTAAGGCACTTCCGGATAGGTTCTATCCAGAGTGAATAGGGGAAAATGGTTCCATCTTTATCGAGAATCAATGCCTTCATTCCTCAAGCATATTCATTCACATTCTTTTTGGCTACACTGTATTCATGGTCTACTCTACAAAAGCTTACGCAAAGGTGAATATCGGGCTGAAGATAACGGGGAAAAGAGATGACGGCTATCATCTTATCTCATCATATTTTCTGCTTATTCCGTTCTATGATGAAATCGAAATGGAAATTGTTGACGGCGGTAGAGTCGAGATAAGAGGGAACGAAAGCTATCTTGAGAGTAGTGAGGACTTAATGGCTAGGGCGTACAGACTTTTCAGAGAGAAGACGGGACTCGAGTTCGGACTTAGAATCAGAATAAAGAAGAATATACCATCCAAGGCGGGACTCGGTGGTGGAAGCAGTGATGCCGCAGCGGTTTTAAGATACCTCAATAGCTGCTATAAGATAATGGACGAGAAAGAGCTCTTATCATTCTCGGCCTCGATCGGTGCCGACTGTCCGTTCTTCGTCTCGGGATATGACTTTGCCTATGTCGAAGGAATAGGCGAGAAGGTCGAGAAGAGAGATTTCATAAAAGAATACAAATACATAACGCTCTTCAGAGCCCCCGGAAGCGGTGTCAGCACAAAGGATGCATACAGTAAACTCGACAGTTTAAATCTAAGCAATACAAGACTCGGCGGAATTACATATCCCCTTACACGCTCTTCTTTTTCCAACGACTTCGAGAGAATAGAGGGAGATGAGATATATAATAAGTACAGGAGCGGGATAGCAGACGGCGACTATTTTTCGCTCTCCGGAAGCGGTAGTGTGTGGTTTCTTCTCTCCCGTGATGAGTGCAGGATCAAGGGGAAAGAAATTATCTCCACAAGAAAGTTATTTATAGACTGAAAAGTTCTTTTCTGCTATCTTTCAGATTGCATAGGGACGTAGCCCAACGGTTAAGGCAGGAGATTTTGATTCTCCATATTACGGTTCGATTCCGTACGTCCCTGACTTTTTTTGCCTGATATTTGAAACAAAAAAGAAAGGAATTTCGGTTTCTCATAAGCTATTACGCTTTGACTCGCCCGGCCTTTCTTACCGCTTCGATTTCGGCATTAATCTCATCCAATGTCATCTCGGCTGTTCCATTATCTACAGCAGCCCTGTTTAAGGCCGAAAGAGCCTCTACTGCCTTGATTTCAGGAGCTGCCAAATCATCATGTAGAGTCTTCAAATCTTCATCAATCTTGAGTTGAACAGATATGCTTGTCATAAAACCACCTCAATAAGCATTACACATATGGCTATATAGAGAGCGTTAATGCATTACTGGATTCCTTATCAGGGAATGTCAGCGTTAAAGCAAAATAGTCTCCATCCTTAATTGTAAGGTATCCCGTATAATAGAGGAGTGCCGATATCCGGTATTCGATGGAGTCATTTGATGCAAGAAATGAATAATCGAATGTTGTGAATTCTTCGATATCGACTGTAATGTCGTCAGTGAAGAGATTCCCGACGTGATAGCTTTTGGCCAAATCAAGAGCCATTGTATTAACTCCCGTATTCTCTCTGTATTGTTCGAACTTACATCCATTGTTGAAAAACATCCCGACAGAGACAGGGTTATATACCTTGCGGGGACTTTCGTATGAAAAGCGGTAACCGCCGTAATATACCCTTACTGCAGAGAGAAATTCCTCTCTTGTCTCGTATTCTCTGTCTTTCCTCTTCATATATTCATCAATATACTCAGAGAAGTTAGATTCAAGCTCCTCTTCCGTGTACCCGAATTCAGAGGCATAATCAGGGTCAAAGGTAATGTCGGTAACATTATTAAAACCACTGAAGATGGTCATACAGGTATACTTGGTAACTCCCGTCATGAAGAAGAAACGTATCTTCTCATCCGTATTCTTGATAACGTTGTAGAAGAAGCTGAGAGTCTCTCTGATACTCTCTCTAAGCTCTACGTTCTTATATGTACGCCTTATCGGCGCATCATGCTCGTCTATGATGATTACTGCCTCTTTTTTCGTTTTCCTCAGGAATTCAAGAAGCATTGATGACGGCTCATCTCTTTCAAGAGCAATACCGTTCCTTTCTGCTTCATTGTAAATGGATCTCTGGAAATCATGGTGAAAAGATTCATAGCTCGTTGTATCGAATTCTCCGAAGTTGAAATGAAATACCGGATACTTCTCGAAGGAGTAATCCGTGCTGTCGATGTATAAGCCTTTGAAGAGCTCGCGCTTTCCTTCAAAGAGACAATGGAGAGTCGAGCACATGAGACTTTTACCGAACCCGTCCGGACGTGCGATGGAGTAATAGCTTGAAGATATGTCGTTTACAAGTTCATAAACATATTTTGTCTTGTCGACATAGATACAATCCGATTTTCTGAGCTCTTCAAATGAACTTTCTTCTACATTTATCTTCTTCATGGGGATATCATAAATGCACTTCTCTTTTCATTTCCATAAGAGTTTGGGGACAAAAGTCTCTTTCTGATACTCATCCCGCACCTTGATTAACTTCCGTCATATCGGTATTATTTTCCTTGTCGCCTTGAGGCGGGAAATGGTAGTGGGCTCAGCCCCACGAGAGTTAAGGAGAAAAATATGGCTAAAGAGAAAGTTCTAACAGCCGCTCTCAGAACAGAGGATTTCGGATCAGCTGGTTCAAGAAGAGTAGTAAGAAGCGGAAGAATTCCGGCAGTTATCTATGGTAAGAAGGGTGTTGCTCCTGTGTATGTAACACTTGATGCCAGAGAATTCACTATGAAGAAGAATACATTCACAGAGACAACACTCATCACACTCAAGATCGATGGCGAAGAGGACAGGAATGTCTTTGTTAAGGAAGTTCAGGAAAATCTTTTGAAGAACTGCATCCAGCATGTCGACCTCTTTGAAGTCACATTCGGACAGCTCCTGAGAACAAAGATCAGAGTCGAACTTGAAGGTACACCGACAGGTGTCAGAGACGGTGGTGTTCTCGAGCAGGTTACACACGAAATCGAAATCGAGTGTTTCCCGCGTAATCTCCCTGAGAAGCTTGTTGCCGATATCTCATCCCTCGGCGTCAACGAGGCATTCAGAGTATCTGATTTGGTTGTTCCCGAGACTGTCAAGGTTCTTGAAGACGGCGATGTGACAATTGCTTCCGTCAAGATGGTCAAGGAAGATGTTGAGGTTGCTTCTACAGAGGCTACTGCTGAGCCTGAAGTTACAACAGCCAGTGCAGCTTCCGCTGATGCAAACGCATAAACAATGTTTGTATTCGGACTAGGGAACCCCGGGTCGGAGTACGCTCAAACAAGACACAATGTCGGCTTTATGACAGTCGACAGGATAGCAGCGCTTAAGGGAGTAAAGCTCCGTAAGCGCTGTTTTCGTCCCTATCGTATGGCATGGATTGACGACGGAAAGAACTGTCTTGTAGAGCCTTTGACTTATATGAACAGCTCGGGTCTTGCCATTGACGGCCTTGTAAAGGAAGGAGATCCTCTTCTTGTCATATGTGACCAGATGGACCTCGAGAGAGGAAGAGTCAGAATAAAAAGTAGGGGATCCTCTGCGGGGCACAACGGCCTGAAGTCAATAATTTCAGCCTACGGTGAGAATTTCATCCGTGTCTATATAGGAATAGGGCACCCGGAGGACGCGAGCGTAATCGACCATGTTCTTACACCGTTCCGAGAGGAAGAGAGACCGCTCATCGACAGAGCCGTCGAGAGGGCTGCAGAAGCAGTTATAGACCTCATGGAGGGTAAGTCTATAAATGAAGTCATGCAACGAGTCAATTCTCAAAAAGATTAATATCCCCAAGGAAGGAAGACTTCTACTTGCCTTCTCCGGAGGAGAGGACTCTCTCTTTCTTTTATATGTTCTCTCCATCCTCGCCCGGGAGCGCTCCCACGCTCTTTATATAAATCACAATCTAAGGCCGGAGGATGAGATCGAGAAGGAGATAGCACTCAACAGGACCAATGCAGAGAAATTAGGTGTTGGCTTCTCCGTCCTGACCATTGAACCTGATGCCATAAAGAACGATGCGGAGACTAGAAATATCGGGGTGGAGGCTGCAGCGAGAAACGCGCGTTACGCTCTCCTCGAGAAATACCGCAGCGACAACGGATACGACTTCATCCTTACAGCCCACCACAGAGACGACCAGACGGAAACATTCATCATGCGCGCCCTCGAGCATTCCCCCTTCTGGAAGTGGGGAGGAATAAGAGAGAAGGAGGGTCATATAATAAGGCCGATGCTCTTTCTCGATAAAAGTGAAATCATGAATGAGGTGAAGAGACTGGGGCTTGAGTACTCCACGGACTCGACGAACAGCGACACTTCGTATAAGCGAAACTACATAAGAGCGAATATCCTCCCGTTGATTAATGAAGAGGCGAGGAAACACATCAGTAAAATCTGTGCTAACGTCGCTCAATTCGAGAGAAAGGAACTGAAAGTGAAAGTCTCTCTTCCGCTCTATGTGTCATTTTCACGCCTTGATTATCTATCCCTATCCATTAAGGACAGGATGGATGCTCTCTATGATGTATTCAATACTCTCGGAGAAAGAGAAAGACTCTCACGGCGATATCTCGAGGAGCTTGACGGGAGAATAGAGAAGGGTGAGAAGAGAGTCGAAAGCGATAAGTACATCCTCTATGTAAGCGGGGACGATGTTAAGTGTTACTCGAAGATTGAGGATGATTTCTCCGTGCCGTACAGGGGCGGGGAGACAGTGCTTCCGTATCCTCTCTTTCTCTCGTTTGAAAAAGTCGACAGCCTCTCGCTAGAGATTCCACGGGACATTCTTTCCTCTTCAATTATAAGAAAGACAAGAAAAGGGGACACAATCGAGCTTGTTGACGGAAAAAGAAAGATAAGTTCTCTACTAAAAGAGTTTAAAATACCTTATGCTATAGTGATAGAGCAGAACGGCGGAGTAATTGCTTTCCTCTCTTCCTTCCTCGGCGGGCGTGACAGACTCACATCTGTTTTAAAAGGACGAAAGGGAGTGAGGTTTTCCATCTGCCAGGGGAGACGGGAGTGAGTACATTTTCTTCATTTATGGAGCATTACGGCTTTGTCTATGTGTCGACGGCGGTAATCGCATTCCTCGGGATATTGACTATAAGAAACATTATCAAGCTGACGGAGAAGGCGCTTCTCGACAGCACACTCGATAATTCTCTTGTAAGCTTCATCGTTACGATAATCAAGATATTATTGTATCTCGGTCTGCTCTTCATATGCCTCGGGAGGCTCAACGTTCCGCTTACGGGAATCGTCAGTGCCATCAGCGCTCTCACTCTTGCGATAGGTCTTGCCGTACAGGACATCATCGGTGGTGTTGCGAACGGCATCATGATGGTCACAAGTAAGCTCTTCGGCGTCAACGACTACGTTGAGATCGGATCCTATTCAGGTTCCGTCAAGGAGATAAAGCTTCTTCACACCGTTCTTGTCACATCGGACAACAAGACCATAACAATCCCCAATAAGGTTGTCTTCTCCTCCTCGATTACAAACTATTCGGTTTATAAGGTGAGGAGACTCGATTTTCTATGCGGTATCGACTACGACTCGGACATAGAGACAGCGAAGAAGATCCTCATGGACCTTGCACTCTCGACACCTCTTGTATTGAGAGACCCCGCACCGATGACTGCCGTAAAAGAGCTCAAGGACAGCGAAATCGATATACTTCTCAGAGTCTGGGTCAACTCATCGGATTACTGGACGCTTACCTTCTTCCTCAACGAGAAGGCGACTGAGGCCCTTGAGAAGGGCGGAATCGAGATTCCGTATCCACAGCTCACAATCAGCTACAGAGACAAGGAGGAGAAAGTATGAGAGAAATATTTTTGAGCGACACTGCTCTCGACTGCGGTATGGCGGTACTGCTGGCTCTTCTTGTCTATCTTATCTCCCTCTTTCTGTGTCACATCCAGGGAATGAGCAAGGATGAGATCGTGAAGGTTTTGAAATCACTCGATAAGGTCGAGAGGAACCTCACACTATTCAACACGCTCGCATCAAAGGACAGCCTCGACAGAGACAAGGCACGTAAGCTCCTGTTTACTATAAGGGTCCTCATAAAGAACTCGGCATCGGTACTTCAGGTATATATCTACGAGAAGGAAGACAAGCCCAAGATCCGGTCGGCAATTACAAAACTCAACGCTCTTGAATCAAAGTGCGACAATATTGCGATTGCGTACAACAACAATAAGGCTGACGACATCTCGCGGACGATCGAGAGTGCGAGGAACGACCTCAAGAGAATACAGAACCTTCTGAACACGGCGAAGAAGGAACAGGAAGATGACAGGAAAAAGGTTATATAAGTACATACAATCTCTACTTCCGGAAAAAATACTTCTCTTGAGCGAAAAAGCTTTAAAAGTTAATATATTCTGAAAAGGTTCAATAGATGGATAATTTTGATAAAGATAAGAAAGACGAGATACTCGACGGTGAAATAAAAGAGCTGAAGGGTGATGATGATAAGCCTTCCGATGTAAAAGACGATAATGAAAAGAAAGATAAGGAGAAGGAAAAGGACGAAGGAAACGCCTACGACAAGTTCCGCTACTGGGGCTCCGACGAAGATAAGTCTCCGTTCGGGAGAGGCGGTAATTCCAATCCGAAGAAGAGCGTCCACAACAAGATAGCTTTCGTTGTGCTTATACTTCTTGCTCTCTCTTTCTTCTTTGTATTCTTCCAGGATACACAGTCTGCAAAGGCGACGAAGACGAGTTACTCCGAGTTCATATCGCTTGTGGACTCGGGAAAGGTTTCTACAGTCGATATCGTCGGCTCGACGAATATAACATACACGACAAAGGACGGCGGTTATTACACAACCCGTATCCCTTATTCCGATATTACCCTCGTGAACAGACTCCTCGAGAGCGGTGTCACACTCTCTGGCTCAGTCGAGACATCATCCGTATGGATGGTTGTCATAGAGCTTCTGCCGTGGCTTATCTTCATTATTCTTATGATAAGCATGCTCCGCTCCACGGGTGCCATGGGCGGAAGCAGAATGATGGGTGCTTTCGGTAAGTCCCTTGCCAGGGAGTATTCTCCGAAGGACAACAAGACTACATTCAAGGATGTTGCGGGACAGAAAGAGGCCAAGTACGAACTCCAGGAGATAGTCGATTTCCTGAAGAATCCCGAGCGTTTTACCAAGATTGGTGCAAAGATTCCGAAGGGATGTCTTCTTGTAGGCCCTCCGGGAACAGGTAAGACTCTTCTTGCCAGGGCCGTTGCAGGAGAGGCGGGAGTAAGCTTTTTACACACCTCGGGTTCCGACTTTGTCGAGATGTTCGTAGGTATGGGTGCTGCAAGAGTGAGAGATCTCTTCGAGCAGGGACGTAAGAGCGCACCGTGTATCATATTCATAGACGAGCTTGACGCTGTCGGACGTTCGAGAGGATCGGGACTCGGCGGCGGTCATGACGAGAGAGAGCAGACTCTCAACCAGATGCTTGTCGAGATGGACGGCTTCTCTGCTGAGCCGGGGGTAATCGTACTTGCTGCAACAAACAGACCCGATGTGCTTGATCCGGCACTTCTGAGACCGGGACGCTTCGACCGTCAGGTAACAGTTGCGCTTCCCGATGTTCAGGAGAGACTCGATATCCTCCGTATCCACACGGCAAAGGTAAAACTCGACAGTGATGTCGACCTCGCCCGTATTGCACGTGCAACCCCGGGAACAAGCGGTGCGGACCTTGCAAACATGGTCAATGAAGCTGCACTCTTTGCTGCAAGAAAGAACGAGACGATCGTTGATATGGATGACTTTGAAGAAGCGAGAGACAAGATCATTCTGGGAGTAGCCAAGAAGAGCGCTTTCATGACGGAGGACGAGAAGAGGGCTACAGCCTATCACGAGGCGGGGCACACATTATTGCACTATTATCTAAAGCATGTCGATCCTCTTCATAAGGTTACGATCATTCCTCACGGCCAGGCCTTAGGTGTCACAATGAGCCTTCCCGAGAAGGACCAGTATACTATACAGAAGAGCTACCTCCTTGACAGGATCAAGATATGTATGGGCGGCTTTGCTGCAGAGAAGATCGTCTACGGCGAGACGACGACGGGAACGAGCAACGATATAAAGCAGGCGACGAACATGGCTCAGCGTATGGTTACGGAGTGGGGTATGTCGGATCTGGGCTTCATCAATCTCTCGGACGGCGGAGAGCCTTTATTCCTCGGGCGTGAAATAACCCAGCACAAGGACTACTCCGAAGATACGGCGAAGAAGATAGATATCGAGGTGCAGAAGATCCTTTCATCCTGCATGAAGGAGACGATGGATATTCTCTCCCTGCACAGAGACCAGCTCGATACACTCACTGCGGCTCTTGTCGAGAAGGAGACTCTCGACGACAGAGAGATACGTCAGATGTTCGGCTTCGAGGCTGTCTCCCACGTAACGGATTTGAAGTAATATGGCAGTAGACACCGCACACAAACGAAACTTCTGTATCATAGCGCATATAGACCACGGTAAGAGCACTCTTGCTGACCGTTTTATCGAGAAGGCGGCGCTTGTACAGTCGAGGGGACCTCAGCAGAGCCAGATACTCGACAATATGGATATCGAGAGAGAACGCGGCATCACAATCAAGAGCCAGGCTGTAACAATTCCCTACAGGGCGCTTGACGGCGAGGAGTATGAACTTAATCTTGTCGATACTCCCGGCCACGTCGACTTTACATACGAAGTGAGCCGTGCCATAAGTTCGTGCGAAGGCGCGCTTCTTCTTATCGACGCAACCCAGGGGGTGGAGGCACAGACTCTTGCGAACTTATACCTTGCCATGGAGCATAACCTCGAAATTATTCCGGTAATCAACAAGATCGACCTTGCGTCTGCCGACATAGACTCATGCCTACATCAGATCGACCACGACCTCGGGCTTGACAGTTCGATGGCTGTGAAGGTGAGCGCAAAGACGGGGGAGGGCGTCGACGGACTCTATGAAGCGATTGTAAATTATATCCCCGCTCCGGACGGCAGGGACGATGAACCCCTCAGAGCTCTCATCTTCGACTCCCACTACGATCCGTACCGCGGTGTAATAGTACACGCAAGAATCTTCTCGGGTACGATTAAGGTGTCGGACGAGATAGTATTCATGCACTCTGGTGCTGTGTATAAGATAGAGGACCTGGGACTGTTTCAGATAAATCTTGTTCATAAGGATATGCTCTCCGCGGGAGACGTCGGCTACTTCATTGCGGGAATCAAAACGATTTCCGACATCCGTGTCGGCGATACGATCACGGGTAAGAACAATCCGGCTTCGGAGCCCCTTCCCGGCTTCAAGGAAGTAAAGCCCGTTGTCTTCTCGTCGATCTATCCCGTTGACTCCAACGACTACGAGGAGCTTCAGGATGCAATAGAGAGACTCAAGCTAAATGATGCCTCCCTCATGTACGAGAAGGACAGCTCGGCAGCTCTCGGCTTCGGCTTCAGATGCGGCTTTCTGGGAATGCTGCACTTAGAGGTAATCCAGGAGAGAATCGAGAGGGAGTTTGATCTCTCGATAGTCTTTACGTCCCCATCCGTCAGATACACAGTCCATATGAAGGACGGTAGTACGGAGAAGATAGATAACCCCCTTGAGTACCCCGACCCTATGAGAGTCGATTATGCCGAAGAGCCGTATATCCAGGCGAACATAATAACTCCGACGGAATATGTGGGGCCTATAATCACGCTCTGCCTCGAAAAGAGGGGCGTTCAGACTCAGATGAACTATCTCGACACAAAGAGAGTCGAGCTAATATATGAGATGCCGCTTTCGGAAGTACTCTTCGATTTCTACGACAGACTTAAGAGCATCTCCCGGGGTTATGCATCCTTCGACTACACCGTAATCGGTGAAAGACGGACAGATCTTGTGAGGATGGAGATACTTGTCAACTCCGAACCTGTTGATGCACTCTCGTGTCTTGTCTATAGAGGAAACGCACAGCTCAGAGGACGGCAGATAGTCGAAAGACTCCAGAAGGAGATTCCCCGTCAGCAGTTCAAGATAGCTATACAGGCTGCAATCGGAGGAACGATAATCGCCAGGGAGACTGTAAACGCCTACCGTAAGGATGTAACTGCGAAGTGCTACGGTGGTGATATTTCCCGTAAGAGGAAACTACTTGAGAAACAGAAGGAAGGAAAGAAGAGAATGAAGATGGTGGGTAATGTCGAAATACCGCAGTCCGCTTTCCTCGCTGTTCTCAAAACAGAGGAAGATAAATGATGGAGAAAAAGGTCTGGGGAAGCTTTAATGGTGAGGATGTAATTTTATATACTCTCAAGGCGGGTAAGTATGTACTTTCTGTTATGACAAAGGGCGCAACTGTAGTCTATTACGGAACGGAGAATTACAACGCTGTCCTCTCTCATAAAACTTTTCAGGATTATCTTTCTCCCGGTAACGGACACAGGGGCGAAGTCGTCGGACCTGTCGCGAACCGTATTGCAAACGCTTCCTTCTCCATTGACGGGAAGGTATATACCCTCGGGAAGAATTTCCACTCACGCCATACACTCCACTCCGCAGATGCCAACTGGGGCGACAGAAACTGGAAGGAAGTATCATTTGGAGAAAACGGGATAGAGCTCTCTCTCCATACCCCGTCTCTTGACGGAGGATTTCCGGGCGAACATGAAGTGAATGTGACATACACTCTCAATGAAGATGGGGAGCTTTCCATTCTCTACAGAGTGAAATCGAGCGAGAAGTGCCCTCTTGCAATAACAAACCACACATACTTTGTTCTTGATGACAGAGGCTCGAAATATGTAAAGGTGATGATTCCATCCCGGGAGTATATTGAAGTTGACAGCACCGATCTCATTCCCCTATTAGATAATCCGACACCCGTCAAGGGAACAGATTACGACTTCACCACACCCGCTCTCGTGGGAGAGAGAAGAGGCGGGGCATACGACAATACGTGGCTTCTTGAAAAGGATGCGGTCATAACGGCCGAGGGAAATAAGGCATCTCTTACTGTCAGGACAGACGAAATCGGCGTCCAGATGTACACTGCATCAACGCTTCCCGACGCTTTTTCTGGCATCGCCTTCGAGACGGGACGCTGTCCCGATACTCCGAACAGACCCGATTTCCCGCAATGCTGGAGTGACAGGGATAAAGAATACAGGTCATATACGAAATATAGAATTAGCGTCAAATAGGGGGTGTTGAAGTGGTCAGGATTATTGGTATTACAGGTGGTTCGGGTTCGGGAAAGAGCACAGTCGTCAAAAGGATAAAGGAGCGCTATCCCAATGCCGTACTCATCGAAATGGATAACTACTATAAGTCCGCAACATTTGTCAACAACGATAATATAACGGCATACAACTTTGATCATCCCGATGCTTTCGACATGGACCTGCTTCTCGACAATATGAGAGAGTTGAAAGAGGGGAAAAGCTGCCTTATGCCGCAATATGACTTTGTACACCACCGCAGAATGGATGAGTGGACTACAGTCGAACCTTCCTCGATAATAATCATCGACGGCCTCATGGTCTTCTATGACGAAAGAATAAGAGAGATGCTCGACCTCAAGCTCTATGTCGACACCCCGAGCGATATACGCTTTATCAGGCGTCTTCAGCGTGACGTAAAGGAGAGGGGACGCACAGTCGAGTCCGTCATAGAACAGTATACGAATGTCGTGAGACCGGGCCATTTCAACTTCATCGAGCCGAGTAAGAGCTATGCCGATATAATAATCCCCGAGGGAGGATATAACGACAAAGCCATGGAGGTTCTTTTCTCTTTTATCGGGGAGATGATGAAGAGAGAGGAAGAGAGCTAATTCCGCTTTACGGTTTTATCGAAATCTTTCGGTTTACGCCATACAACATATTGGTCCCTTACATATTTAAATGAGTACTTGTCTGGAACGGGATCGTTACCCCCGAGGTATTTATTACGGCATCTCGAGAGGCGTGATAAGCCGAGTATGCTTCCCTTTATTATTCCATGCTTTCTTACAGAGAGAAGAAAATACTCCGAGCACGAGGGAGTGTAGCGGCATGTTGACATTCCCTTGAGAGGACTCAGCAGAGCCCTGTATATATGTACGGGAGTAAGGAATAATTCTCTTAAAAGGTTCATATAAAGATTATTTGATATTCCCCGATAATGCTCAAGACTCGGCTTGAAAGAGAGAGATTAATGATAGAAAATAGCACCGTTTCTATGAAGAAAAGTTATTTTAATGCAGTCTTTTCAATGTTGATTTTCTCCACTATCGGACTATTCAGGCGCTTTATACCACTTCCGTCGGGGATACTTGCACTGTCGAGGGGAATTCTGGGAGGAATCTTCCTCTTTGTCTTATTGAAAATAAAGAGGAAAGGAAAAGTAAGACCGGGAACGAAGAATACGGTGCTGCTTATTCTGACGGGGGCCTTTATAGGACTCAACTGGGTTCTTCTCTTTGAAAGCTACAACTACACAACAATTCCCGTCGCAACCCTCGCTTACTATATGGAGCCATCCATTGTCATCCTGCTCTCTCCTGTTTTCTTCAATGAAAAGTTGACGGGAAAGAAACTCTTATGTGTGCTGTGCTCGGTAGCCGGTATGGTGCTTGTCTCGGGAATAGCAGATGGAACGAGACTGACATCTTCCGATGTAAGCGGAATACTGTACGGCCTCGGTGCTGCCGCACTTTATGCTTCTGTCATTATCCTCAATAAGAAGATCTCCGGCGTTGACATATATTACAAGACCATGGTCGAACTCTTTGCTGCAGCCATAACAATTGTCCCTTACATTCTCCTCAAGGAGGACATATCATCAATATCGATGACGCTCTCATCCATATTGATGCTCCTTGTTGTCGGAGTCGTTCATACGGGCTTTGCCTATTCGCTTTATTTCGGCTCTATGGAGAAATTGAGCGCCCAGTCACTTGCGCTTATAAGCTACATAGATCCTGTTGCGGCACTTATCCTCTCGGGGATTGTTCTGGGCGAGACGATGTCGATATGGGGAGTAACAGGCGCTTTGATGATTATCGTATCCTCTCTTCTCAGTGAACTTACATCGGAGAAAGCTGAGGGTTGAGAGAAGCGTATGTATCTTCAATGACTCAGAGTACCTTGATCAGATGTGCGTTCGATGTAACAAACGAGAATTTATCCGGAATTTTGCTCTCCCAAAGTCTTTTTACATCCAAAGCATGCTTCTCTAAAATAAGACGGCAGTCCATCGATTTAAGAGAACAGAAATCAGATTTGAAGTCCTTGATACTCCTGCTCTTGGTGAGTTCTGTGACTTTTCTTACGTCTGTAGCCCTCTCCAGTTCATCTTCCAAAGTTAACACTTGAGGCAGAAAGACAATCTTTACTCTACTACAGAATCTTTTGAGTCTTTCGATATTCTCTTTTATGGTTGCTGTTTTCCCGACATCTGTATCGAATGCAAGAATCACCGTCATGCCGCTCTCCAATGAGAAAAGCGTCGACTTCGGAATCAGATTCTGTATGACATTGAAAACCTTCACTTTTCCTGCCTTAAGCCGGGGAGTAGGTTGTTTGAGTGCATTAATAAGCTGTTCCTCACAAGGCCCTTCAACAAAATAGATACATTTATTCATCTCCGACATACTCCATTTCAAGCTTATCAAGAAGAGAATCCTCAGGAAGAGATTTAAAGACATCGTTCTCGAGAGCACATTTGACTGAATCTGTATTACGTTTGAGAATAGATGAAGCAGACACAGCCTCTGTATGGATTGTTCCGTTATCGAGATACTTACGCAGGAATACAAAGGCATGTTTGGGAAGATTAAGATTCAGCATGTCAGTATTGTGCGTTGTGAAAATTAGCTGACTATCTCCGCTCAATGAACATACCATGATTGAAAAGATTCTCTTCTCGATTTCGCTGTGGATATATGAAAAATGCTCATCACAGTAATAAAAGCTACCCTTCCTTGAGATAATCGAGGCAAGGAAGAAAGCAATATCTATACCCTCTTTGGTACCACTTGAAAGCAGCTCGCCATTGAGGAGCCTTCCCTCCTGAATTATGATCTCTCCCTCTCCACGTCGGATTATGAAACTGTCTTTAAGTTCATTTGATTCGCTTACATCCTTAAGAGACGGATCAAGTGTTCCTATGACAGCGCAAAGAGTTTTCATTAGGACATCTTTATCTATCTCTTTGAAGGTAACGGCGCTTTCTATCTCAGGGTATGAGAAACGTGCATCAAAAGGCATGATGGTATTCTGGATAGAGTAGGTGTCAATTTCCTTTTCTTCTAGTTTTGCTACACACTTTTCATACGAATCCATTACATCAATAAATGCAGAGGAGTAACTTACTGAGATGTTGTTCCTTGAATTATCGATTACAACGGATAGCCGCTGCAGACGATAGTCGCCGTTGACAAAGTCAATTACGAAAGAAGCACCTTTTCCCGACACCATCTCAAAAAGATGTGATGTGTTGGAGTCTTTCATATAATCAAAGATTCCTTTGAGTGCACGGCCGAGACAGGTCTTCCCGGTCGCGTTGGCTCCCATAAGTATGACCGCCTTTTTATAGCGGAATCTTTCTCTTTTCTGAAGATGTTCCTCGGGAATTAAGGAGTTGACTATCTTCTTCGGATAGCTGAAATCTATTGAGAAATCATCAAAACCATATATGCCTCTAAGTGTCAGACTCATTACAATCATATTATTACTTCGCCTTTTACAAACTAATGATAATATTAAGAAAGGCACAAGACAAGCATTCCATCCCAACTTTTGCTCTATTGGAGCCTTATACGATGTGGATATCTGATCAGATAGGAGCAATGCTGTCTTTGCCGGGATGGAGAGCAGATAGACTTTTCCAGTGTATCAGCGTAATGGAGTCTGAATTACCGAAGAAAAATATCTACATCAATAATCAAACTATATGTCAAAACAACACTATTTGGGGACAAACACATATATTTGCTTGCCGTTTCCCTCTATTCATATTATACTTAAAGTATGAAGTAATTACTTAATAAATAAGAAAATATTAAGGAGGGGTCTAATATGGAGAACGAATATGTTCCACGACCAGAAGTGAATACTCTGACAAAGAGTTTTTCTTTATTTGATGACTCGTTCATGACGATGTTTTTCAACGCGAATCACAAAGCCACGGAATTTATACTGAACATATTCCTGGAGCGTAAAGACATTCTCGTTAAGGAGGTAAATGTCCAGAAGAAGGAGAAGAGCCCCATTAAAGACGGGAGAGATGTCGTCCTCGATATCTTTGCCGTAGATTCAGGCGGAAAGCATTACAATGTAGAAGTTCAGAGGGCGGACAGCGGAGCAAACAGAAAGAGAGCAAGATTCCACAGCTCTGTCATAGACTCCAGAATGCTGAAAGCCGGTGAAGACTTTACAAAGATGAACGATTCTTATGTAATATTTATAACAGAGCACGATGTTATGGGAAAGGGAAAGGCGATGTATCATGTTGAGAGGACAATAAGAGAACTCGACCATGAAGACTTCAATGATGGTAACCACATTATATATGTCAACGGTGAGTGCCGGGATGACTCTGAGGTTGGACTCTTGATGAGAGATTTTGCCGCGACAACGGCAGAAGAAATGCATTATGATATTCTCAGGGAGACTATGCATTACTTTAAGGATACAGAAGAAGGAAGATTGGCTATGTGTGAGAAAGTTGAAAAGTATGGTGACGAAA
>CAVHKW010000109.1:0-44768 GCA_963636745.1 uncultured Oscillospiraceae bacterium
TCTTCGTTCCAGGGTACTCTACGGCAGTTTGTTTAAGTTTCATGCGTAACTGCTATTCAAGACTTGAAGAAGAAAACGAGAAGAAAGTTCATAGTCGTCTGAAGCCTTTGTGCGACGAGTCTTGTATTTTTATGTTCGAGATGTTGTGACAGTTGGCGAGTTCTGGTGTGTTTCAATAAGTGAAGTTGAGAAACGAGGAGAGCATATGAATTTACCTAAGTGGGTTGTGAAAGATGTTAAAGCAAATAATGACTACACTTTGCTTATAACTTTTGCAGACGGCGAAAGAAAAATATATGATGCGCGGCCACTTTTGAAGAAGCCTATATATGCATCTCTTAAAAACCTTCCTTTTTTCCTTTCTGCTAAAGCTGAATGTGGAACGGTGGTCTGGAGCGATGATGTGGACATAGCTCCGGAACATTTATATGAATGTTCTAAGCGTGTGGATTGAAAGTCTTGCTGTTAGAAGAGACGTCTCATGAAGAATGTCGAAGAGGCAAAATCTTGTTGAAAAGGGGTAAGTTTGAATGATTGATTTGAACGAAGTTTTCAAGTCTTCCCAAATGGTAAATCTTGAGGTCAAGGCAGCACAAGGCGGTATTCCGAACAGCATCTGGGAAACATATTCATCTTTTGCCAACACATCCGGCGGTACGATAATTCTTGGAATAGGTGAGAACAGGAATACCGGAAAGTTCGTTCCCATGGGCGTTGCGGAACCTCAGAAAATGCTCTTTGAAATCTGGAATGTTCTGAACAACAGACAGAAAGTGAGTGCCAACATCCTTCTTGAAGAACAGGTGTATGCTATTGAATATGAAGGCCTTGATTATATCGTGATTGAAGTTCCGAGAGCCGATAGACGTGATAAGCCGGTTTATGTCGGGACTGATATCTTCAAAGGCTCATTCAGGAGAAATCACGAGGGAGACTATCATTGTACCAAAGAAGATGTCCTTGCTATGCTCAGGGATCAATCTGACACCTCCGCCGATTCTCTTGTTCTTGATAAGGTCAGTATTGATGTTTTAAACAAGGACAGTGTAAAAAGCTATCGTTCCAGATTCAGAAATATCAGGGAAGAACATGTATGGAACAAACTGCCGACAGATCAATTTCTTATGAAGATCGGGGCGGCAAGAATATCTGATGTGGACGGGAAAATACATCCGACACTTGGAGGTTTGATTTTTTTCGGTAATTTTATAGACATTACTTATGAACTTCCCAACTTCTTCTTGGATTATCGGGAGAAATTGTCAAATGAAAAACGTTGGTCAGACCGGGGTTGCTCGCAGGATGGCGACTGGAGTGGAAATGTATTTGATTTCTATTACAAGGTTATCGATCGACTTACTTCTGATGTGAAACGTCCTTTTACTCTTGATGACAAATTGGCACGTATTGATGATACGCCTGTTCACAAAGCATTGCGTGAATGTCTTGCCAATGCTTTGATTCATGCCGACTATTATGGGCGCCGTGGAATTGTTGTTGATAAAGAGTTTCGAAAGGTTACAATTTCCAATCCCGGCACTTTCCGTATTGGTGTTGATGAAGCAATTGCGGGTGGAATAAGTGATGCCCGTAACATAATAATCTTCAATATGTTTTCATTTATCAATGTCGGTGAACGTTCAGGTATTGGTCTATGTGATGTTTACAACACCTGTAAAGCCTATGGTTATAAGGAGCCTGAAATTGTAGAGACTGTTGAACCGGATAGAATTACGCTTACATTGGAAATTGAATCTCGTGATAAAACGACTGTAACTGGCACTAATGATGTCGCGTTTGGCGCGAATCGTGGCGCGAACGATGAAAATGGCGCGAATTGTGGCGCGAATGATAAAAATGGCGCGAATCGTGGCGCGAATGAAGAGCTTGCAACTAATGAAACGAGTATCATGGAATATATTAAGAATTACCCAAATGTTTCTTCAAATGCAATTGCTGTTGCGTTATCTATCCCGTTGAGAACCGTTCAAAGAAGTCTGACAAATATGCAGAAAAGCGGACTAATCAGAAATGATGGAAGTAGGAAAAAGAGTATATGGGTTATAGACACCGGTTCGAAATGAATGACTGCTGTTGATGCGAAGGTCAATTCTTCATTTTAAGGAGTACGTAAATGTGTGATGAGCTTTATTGATACTCCGATAGTGGTTGAGATTCTGAAAGAGGAGTTCATGGTAAAGACACTTGGTAAAATCCTCTGGTGTGACGATGATGCGATAAAACCCTACTTTATTGATGCGGGAAGAGCGAATATGCGGCATCAGATGAACGACAGCCTCGAGGATAAGGATTTTCCGCACTTTAGGTGTGTCAGGGAGGAGAACTGCTTTTTCGAGTTCGGATCAAACGAGGAACATTTCAAATACCGCGGGAGTGTAAAGAAGGCCTATCCGAAAGGAATATTACCCGTCTTCAGAGGATACAACCATATGGAGTACCAGATAAGAGACCCGCACGGCTTTGCTGAAATGCTTGAGTATATTATCAGGAATAACAGGATGCCGGATCTTCCGTTTCTTGAAGAAGAGAAAGAAAGGTAGAGAGAATTTCCTTTTCTGCTCTGACCTTTTCTCTGTTCTCAACTTCTTCTTCAGGTGGTAGAATATTCTAAACGAGGTGAGAAAATGAAAAGTGTAGAGAAGTTTTTGAAAGATGCGGGAACTTATTATCTGGCAACAGTCGAAGGGGACCAGCCGAGGGTCAGACCGTTCGGTACGGCACATATCTATGACGGGAAGCTCTATATACAGACAGGAAAGAAGAAGGATGTTTCGAAGCAGCTCCACGAAAATCCCAAAGCTGAAATATGTGCGTTCATGAACGGTGAGTGGCTCAGAGTTTCCGGGCTCCTGATTGAGGATGACAGGAGAGACGCGAGAGTGTCGATGCTGGAGGCGTATCCGGAGATGAAGAGTATGTACGATCCTGATGACGGGAACACCGAAGTCTTCTATTTCAAGGATGCAACTGCCGTTTTCTCTTCATTCACGAATCCTCCCCGTGTTGTCAAATTCTGATGGTCAGAGAAATAGTCAAAGTTGAAAAGTTCCTCTCTCTTAAATCGGAGGATGCAGATGAGAGGGACAAAGCCTTGATCAATGACCTTGTCGATACATTCAAAGCCAACAGAGAGCACTGTGTCGGCATGGCCATGAATATGATAGGGGTGAGGAAGAATATCATAATTGTTGCCCTCGGTCCGGTTGAACTTATCATGATCAACCCCGTTATCGTAAAAAAGAGCGGGGAGTACAGGACAAAGGAAGGCTGCCTTTCTCTCGATGGCGTCAGGGAGTGCGTAAGATACAGGAGCATCGAAGTGGAGTATCTTGATACTTCATTCAAAAAGAGGAAGGGGACTTTCTCCGATTTTACCGCTGAAGTTATAGAGCACGAGATCGATCATCTCCACGGTATTCTAATTTGATTTATCTGAACCCGGCCTTTTGAGTAATCTCGGATGGCCGGGTATTTTTTTAAGGAAGTTAATCAGGAGAGGCTTTTCTTATTTTTTTCGAGGTATATGAAGTATCCTATGTTCAGTATTATTCCGGCCGAGGTGGCAATCGGTGCCGATAGACCGATACCCGTCAAACTGGCATCAGGCTGTATACTCATTATGTAGGCAAGCGGAAGACGCACGAGAAGTGTCTGTACAAGGCCCTGTATCATAACCCATATGGTGTGGTTGCTTCCGTTATAGTAGCCGACCATGCTGAATAGAACCGCTGTAACGATTGTCTCTGGGGCGAAACCTTTAAGATAGTCGAAACCGTTTTTTATGACATCACTCTCTGCTGTGAAGACTGCTGTCAACATATCACCCTTGAAAAGAATGAGAATAAATACGACAACACCGATCACGACTCCGACCGCGATACCTGTCAGCATTGATTTCTTTGCTCTCTTCTCGTTCCCGGCTCCTATGTTCTGCGAGACGATTGAGGCCATTGACTGCATAAGGGCTGAAGGTATCAGCATTGCGAAGTTGACGATCTTACATGCAACACCGTACCCCGAGGATGCTGCAAGACCGAGCCTGTTGACGAATGCACAGAGTGCCAGGAACGATACCTGTGTGAGGAATTCCTGGAGGGCAAGGGGAAGTCCTATTTTGAACGAGAGCTTTGTCTCGCCGTTGAATGAGAAATCCTGTTTCCCGATCTTGAACGGAAGGCCGCGTTTCTTCAAAAGAAGAAGGGCGAAGACGACGCTTACAGCCTGTGCCAATACCGTCGCTATTGCAGCTCCCGCCGTGTTCATATTGAAAACCGCGACAAGAAGAAGGTCTCCGAATATATTCACGACACACGCAACTGCAACGAAGATAAGAGGGGATTTACTGTCTCCGAGTCCGCGGAAGATGGCGGAGAGAAGGTTATATGCAACGATGAAGAATATGCCGCTTCCGCATATGCGTACATATTGAGTCGTCTCTTCAATTGCCTCCGCCGGCGCCTGCATCATTATTGATATGGGGCGGGCGAAGACTATCATGATGACAAAAAGAACGGCCGATATAATTGTGAAGACAACGATTGTTCCTCCGATTGCGGGTCCTATCTTCTCCTCTCTCTTCTCTCCGAGGTACCTTGCAATGAGTACCGTGATTCCCATTGCAAGCTGTGTAATGACGAATGTCGCAAGATTGAGAACCTGGCTTCCCGTCGAAACTCCCGAGAGCCCGGCAGTTGTACCGAAGCGTCCGACAACAAGTAGGTCGACAGCGCCGTATGCCGCCTGGAGTACAAGCGAAAGAAGTATCGGGAGCATGAAACGGAGCATCTTTTTGAGAATGCTGCCGGAAGTGAAATCCATACCTGCTGTGTCCATTATTTATCCTCCGTGTAAACTGCATTATAGAATGCATCTATTGTTTTAATAACCGTCAAAGCATCCTCGTCACCGAGAGAGGAGAGCTTCTCAACAAGAGGGACAAATACATCTTCGTTGTATCTCTTCGAGAGCTTCTCTCCCTCCGGTGTGATTGAGATATATGTAACTCTTCCGTCCTTCTCCGATTGTACCTTTTCAAGGTACCCCTTCTTCTCCATTTCATTGAGTGTTCTTGTCACCCCCGGTCTCTTGACGGAGAGTGCATCACTCAAATCCGATACTCTCACTTCTCCTTTCTCTCTCTTAATCCTTACGATTATGTCTAGGTAGCGTATGTAGGACGGTGTGACGCCGTCGGGGAGGAGAGGCAGCATGTCAGAGATGCGTTTTGCCTTATGAAGGGCATCAAGAACATGTTTTATGTGTTCTATTGTCATATAATTTCCTTTATTAATTAACAGTGATAATTAACAGGGGTAATTATAATAATGCGTACATATTTGTCAAGAGAGCATGATTGACTCTGCAAATAATACAAAGTTATGCAATATTTGCATAGATATACACTTTTCATGCATATAAAAAATCTCTATACTTCACCCTAACGTAGGAGAAAAAACATGAAGAAAATCTTTATTTTACTATTGGTTCTTTTGACAATCACATCTCTTTATGCAGGTGGAGCTAAAGAAAACTCTTCTGTCGACAATTCATTGAAGAACGTGGAGGAGAAGGGAAAGTTCATCCTCGGCCTCGATGATTCTTTTCCTCCTATGGGTTACAGGGATGAAAACGGAGAAATCGTAGGTTTCGATATAGACACAGCAAAAGAAGTGTGTAAAAGACTCGGTGTCGAACTTGTTGCGCAGCCGATAGATTGGGCTGCAAAGGAGCAGGAGCTCATGACGGGAAACATCGACTGTATATGGAACGGTTTCACAATCACTCCCGAGCGGCTCGAGGCTATGACATTCTCCGATCCGTATGTAGACAATGCCCAGGTTGCCGTTGTAAAGATTTCATCGGGTTACGAAACACTGAGTGACCTCAAGGGTAAGACGATCGGAGTCCAGGCCGGATCTTCAGCCGAAGACGCAATAGAAGACACCGAGGGCTTCAAGGAGAGTGTGAAGGAAGTTGTCGAGTTCAAGGACAACCTCACGGCGCTCATGGACCTCGAGATCGGAGGCGTCGATGCGGTAATCATGGATCTTCTTGTCGCGAACGACAATATTGCACGCTCGGGGAAGAACATATTCAAGGTGCTTGATGAGGGACTCTCGAACGAGGAGTACGGTATAGGATTCAGAAAGGGCGATGTCGCTCTCAGAGATGCCGTACAGAGTGCACTCAACGATATGGCAGCCGACGGAACACTCGGCGAAATCGCAACAAAGTGGTTCGGTGCCGATATTACAGTTGTAGGTAAATAAGGATGGAAAAGCTTCTGCTGCAGCTGATGGAGGGTGGAATAGTTTCATTGAAGGTATTCACCCTCACTCTTCTCTTCTCGCTTCCTCTGGGCTTTGTAGTCTGCAGGGGTAAGATGAGCCGGATTAAGATCCTCTCGTTTCTTGTTGATTTATATATCCAGATAATGAGGGGGACTCCTCTCATTCTGCAGCTGATCTTCTTCTATTTTGCGCCTTATTACCTATTCGGTTTCTCTTTTCAGAGATTCACTGCCGCGATAATAGCATTTACAATCAATTACAGTGCATACTTTGCCGAGATCTACCGCTCGGGGCTCCAGGCTGTCGACAGGGGACAGTATGAAGCGAGTAAGGTGCTCGGCTTCACAAAGAGCTACACATTCTTCCACATAATACTTCCACAGGTTATAAAGACGGTGATGCCGTCACTCGGTAATGAAGTGATTACACTCGTCAAAGATACTGCTCTCGCTTCCACGATAGGCGTAATAGAGCTCTTCAGAGTCGCACAGACTTCAGCCTCGAGAATCTTCTCGACGATGCCCATCTTCATTGCGGGAATCTTCTATTTTATAATGAACTACATTGTTTCGAAGGTCTTCGCAGTCATCGAGAGTAAGCTCGATTACTACAAATAGGAGTGATATATGCGCGCGATGATCAAAGCCGAAGGCATAAGAAAGAGCTTTAAAGAGACAGAGGTATTGAAGAGCATATCGTTCACACTCACAAAAGGTGAGGTGCTCTCCGTTATCGGTCCCTCAGGCTCTGGAAAGTCGACACTCCTGAGGATAATCACCCAGCTTGAAACTGCTGACGGGGGATCTCTCTCGATTGGAGGCGAAAAGCTTTTTGAAGAAAAGAACGGAGTACTCGTTTACCAGAAGGAGAAGGAGAGGAGACGTATAGGACTCAGGTGCGGTCTTGTCTTCCAGAATTTCAATCTCTTTCCTCACTTTACAGTCTTGAGAAATGTAACTGAGGCGGAGAGGGCTGTGCTCAAGATGGATATGGACGAGGCTGAAGATAAGGCTATAAATCTTCTTAAACGCATGGGACTCGAGGACAAGGCTCTCTCGTATCCGGGGCAGCTCTCCGGGGGACAGAAACAGCGTGTCTCGATTGCACGCGCTCTTGCACTCGACCCCGAGGTACTCTTCTTCGACGAGCCGACAAGTGCACTCGACCCCGAGCTCACGCGTGAGATACTCAAGGTCATAAGGGACCTTGCCGAGGAGAAGATGACGATGGTTGTCGTCACGCACGAGATGAACTTTGCAAAGGGAATCTCCGACTGGGCCATCTTTATGGATAAGGGTGTCATAGTCGAAGAGGGAAAGCCCGAGCAGCTCTTTGATTCTCCCGAGAAGGAAAGAACGAGAAAATTCATATCTTCCTTTGAAGATTAGAATACAAAGTTTGTTGATTCGGGTGACATTTTTTCCGTCTTTTAATAGTATCACTTTTATGAAAAAGTTTGTCCTTATTACTGTTTTATTTGTGTTGTTTTCCCTCGCTCTCTCCGCTTCTGATTCTCCCTGGGCGTTGAAGTCCGTTAAGCTCGGTCTCGGTAACGATAAGTATGCATACGGCCTATCTCGTAACGACGATGACCAGCTCTCATACTCCGAACACGTATACCTCTCTGCCGACAGGTGGTTTTTCCAGGTCGACCTCGACGGCATTACCAACCGCGGCTGGAAAGAAGGGTGGGATATTAAAGACAGCAGTAAAGAGGACGATGGAAAACTCATCACGGGGCGTCTCGATGTGACGGAGGTCAAGGCCGGCCTCAACTTCGACTTTGATGGGAAACTCTTTTCTTTCCGTCTCTCTCCCAAGACTGGATTCTTCCTCTCTGGATATACAGGATACGATTTCTTCCAGAACACCATTCATAAGATGTACAAAATACACGAAGTGGATCTTCCCTATGATTACAGAGATGTACGCTTCCATTACTACCTCGGCGGAAGTGCAGCGGCTTATACAAATATATATAACCTCGGGGAGTCGAAGCTTGCCTTTTCCCTCAGCGGCGATGTATACCATGCATTCAATTTCGAGTCGGGGGAGAAGATCAATGCCAAGCTCACTCTCTACAATGATTTCAGCGAGATACTCTCCGTCACGGCAGGGTGGAACTGGGTACAGGAGCATAACTCATCCTACACAATGGACCTCTACGCACGCTACATCAACGGCCCATACGCAGCTTACACGATCAATACGGGCTTCTTTGCCATCAACTACTTTACGGAGCTTACAAACCATTTCGGGTACGGCATTCTCTCATTTGATGTGATGTCGCTCTTCAATCCCACTACATGGAAGGAGAACAACATCTACTTCTCTCTCGGGTTTACGAATATGATGGGCCTCACATACTGCGACCAGGAGCTCAACTATCCTATTGTGGAGAATCTTTCTCTTGTCTTCAAAAACAGGTATGTTGCAGGATACCCGATCAATAAGGAGTTCGAGCTCGAAAGCATTCCTACGACAACGGCAAGAATCAAGCAGGGACACTCGATGAATACCCTCGGTCTTGAGTACGAGTGGCCGATAGATGCCCTCAAGGGCTGGCTGACACCCTATGTCTCTCTTTCTCTCGGCTATATGAGATGGGACCTTACATTCCTTACAAACATGCTTGAAGGCATATCATTTCCTTCATTCAGCTTCGGTTATTCCAATGATAATCAGGGCCCTGATTACTCCTTCGTCGTCGACACGGAGGCGGGAATTACACTTATCCCGGAGGGACTTATATCATTCAACAACACGTCATTCACACTCTCGGGTTTTCTCGGCATGACATACGTCACAGGTGAGCATGTCGACTTCTACCGTTCGCTTGCAGAGAGCAAAGGAGATGTGTGGAGATTCGAGGCCAACCCCGACTGGAAGAGGAACTTCATGTTCCGCTGGGGAATAACTCTTAATTTCGGATTCGATATTTAACATTTTTCTCCTCCCTTGTGTTACACTTACGGCGTGAGGGGTTGGAGATAGAAATGAAAAAGATAGTAGCACTTGTTCTCGTTTTAGCCGTTGTCCTGTCAACAGCAGCGGCGTCTTATCCGAATTATCAGAAGATTTATGCCGTTGATGACGACATTCTCGACTTAATGGTGGACTTGTTCCTCCTCTCGGGACATTCTCTCCCGAGTACGACAGGTCCTTATTCGGGATCCGAACTCAAGGCAATGCTCTCTTCTCTCGATTACAACCGGCTCGGAGAGTACGAGAAGGCGCTCTACAAGAGGATAGATTCAACTCTCGAGAGTGATGCTGACTACCCTGTTTTCAAAGCATCTCTTCTTGTCGCTCCCGAGGCTTACATAAATACAAATACATCCTCTCCGTTTTTTCAGACGAGAGACAACTGGGTGAGGGGATGGAGCGATCAGAAACAGTTTTTGAATATCATAACGGAGGAGCATATAGGATCCGCCTTCTACGGCTTTTTCAATTTCTCACTTGGAGTAGCGAAAGACCATGTTTCTCGCTCATTCGGAGACGCTCCTCTCTGGAGCAACATTCCTTTTCTTCTCCAGAATGATATGAAAGAGCTCGATTTCAACTTCCCGCTGAGGGCATTTGTAACGGCGGGAGGTGAGCATTGGTCGCTCTTTGTCGGGCGTGACAGACTCAAGTGGGGTAACGGTAAGACCGGAAACTTCGTAATCGGGGACCATATAAAATACCACAATGCCGCTTACTTCAAGGCATTCGAGGGTAACTTCAAATACACCTTCCTTATCTCGGCTTTCCCCCATCCACAGAATTACTACAAGGTAGTTGATAAGGATAAAAATGTAATGGAATACAGCCGTAACGGCGTCGACAGCGGACAGTCACATTACATGAACGGAATCAGTTGCTTCATAGCGCACCGCCTCGAATGGAATATAATTCCGTCTCTCTCCTTCACCCTTACGGAAGGCGTAATGTATATGAGTAAGGACAACAAGATCGACCTCATCGCATTTGCTCCCGCAATGATGTATCACAACAACTACACCCGGGCCAACACCAACTCGATACTTTCATTCGAACTTGACTGGACAGCAATAAGAGGGCTCAATCTCTACGCTCAGCTTGTCATAGACGAATCGGTACTTCCGGGAGAGCCAAACCCGGGTACGACGACAACGGATCTGGCAGAGCCGAACGGAAGGGGACTTCTTATCGGCGCTACATATAAGAGTGTCCTCAATAAGGGCGTTCTTACTTTCAATGTCGAGGGGGCAGTTACCGACCCCTATCTCTATCTCAGGGATGGAGACACCCAGGCGGGTGAAAGCACGAGAGAGCAGACGAACGGACGCTACGGAATAAATTACGTCGTGGCCCTCAGAGAGATGAGTCAGACGGGAGGCACCGAGAATTACAACCTCGATTTTCTCGGCTACAAGTACGGCGGGGACGCAATTGTTGCATATCTCTCGAGCGACTATCTTGTCCCCGGAAAGTGGAGTACAGGAGGGAGCTTCTTCTTCATGGCTCACGGTACACACGATAAGTACACTGTCTGGACCCGTGTCACAAAGGATACGAATAAGACTACGCCGACAACAGATCACCAGACTGAAAACTACAATGATGATAACGTCTCGAACCGTGACAGCGTCGCTTATTCCTTTGTAACGTCTCTAACGGGTTCTTATTCGTTCTTACCGGATCTGACGCTGAGCGGAGAAGTCGACTTCATATACCTAAAGAACCCGGGGAATATAAGTACATCCCCGTCCCTTTTTGATATCCAGACCACGATAGCACTCAACTATACATGGCGCTGATGTAACCGGGGGAGGAGAGCTTTTTCTTTGAAAAGACCCAATAGCTTTCGGCCGTCCGGGGAAGTCTTCTTCCCTTGAGGCGCGAGAAGTATGCCTTTCTTTCCGTCTCTATACCATCGATCTCGAGAATCTTGAGCGAAAGAGTCTCGAGTATCGGGTTATATGGAAGTACGGCAGCTCCGAATCCCGCACTGACAAGTCCCGCGACAACATCGTCCTCCTCTGTCTCCAAGAGAGCCACGGGTGTTACTCCGGCTGAAGAGAAGAGGGCATCGAGGCTCTTTCTGAGTCCCGCTTCAGGAGAGAAGAGTATCTGGGGATATGAAAGTGCTTCTTTGAGTGTGACGCTTTCTCTTCTTGAGAGAGGATGACCGAGAGGAACAATTATAACAAAGCGAGAATATGTGAAGGGAACCGTTTCATAGATCTCGGGGTCTCCCGGAATCGTCGTAAAACCGAAATCTATTGTTTTTGCCGCGAGAGCGTCGAGAATTCCCCGGCTGAATCCCGTCTCTGTTGTGAGGCGGAAAGTAAACGGGTGTCCGGTTGTATTCATATAATCCCTCATGAGAGATGGAACAAGAGTAGTCGCAAGAGTCCGTATGCTTCCTATATGGACGAATCCTCCTCTCTTTCCTTCTTCGCTGATTGTTCTTTTCCCGCTTTCGAGAATATCGAGGGAAGAGCGCACGGTCTTCAGAAACTCCTCTCCGTATCGGGAGAGCGTAATCCCGCGGCCCTTTCTTTCAAAGAGTTCGACTCCGAGTTCCTCCTCGAGAGCGGAGATGGCATAAGTGAGACTGGGCTGACTTATGTTGAGTTTTTCTGCAGCCTTTCCGTAATGTTCCACAGCGGCAAGTACTTCAAAATAACGAAGGTGATTCAAGTTCATATGTATCCTCCTCTCCATTATACATAGAAAATTTCTATCAATTCCATAAGATTATTCGGTTTGTTCTTTATGAATCAACTAAATATAATTTTCCAAATATCGATAAATAAAGGACGGATTGAATATGGAACGTAAAGTTGTACTTATTACCGGCGGTGCCATGGGACAGGGAAAGTCCCATGCTTTGAAGTATGCCGAAAACGGCTTTGATGTTGTTTTGGCCGATATGCAGGATCCCGAGGGTGAAACATTCAGGGAAACAGTGAGGGAGATTGAAGAGAAGGGGGCGAAAGCTCTTGCAGTCAAATGTAATGTTACAAGCGACAGCGATATGGCCTCGCTCTTTGAAGAAGCGTGGAAGACATTCGGACGCCTGGACGTCGTAATCGCCAATGCGGGCGTCATCAACTTCGGCTACACATGGGAGCTGACTGACCAGATGGTCGAGAAGGTAATCAACATCGACCTCATCGGAACATGGCGTACCGATAAGTATGCAGCCCTCTATATGAGACAGCAGGGATTCGGGAGAATCATCAACATATCCTCGACTTCCGGTATGTACGGCACACCGAAGCTTGCTTCCTATTGTATGGCGAAGTGGGGAGTCAGAGGATTGAGTAAGACACTTTCCCAGGAATTGAAGGGAACGGGAATCGTCGTCAACACCGTCTGCCCGACGAAGGTAAAGACCCCGATGTGCGAGACGGAGAGCTATGTAAAGTTCATCAATGAACTTACCGGTAAGAATTTCAAGGATTACAAAGAGATGTATGCCTCCGTTCCGTTTCTTGATGTAAGCGACATTTCCGACATGGTCTATTGGCTCGGCACAAGCGAAAGCGCAGGTAAGTTCAGCGGAAGAGATCTCGCTCTCGACCTCGGAACACTCCAGCAGTGAGGACTATATGAAGATAACACCAGCAACAAGATGGCGCGTTTTTGCGGGAGTCTGGATTCAGAGTCTCTTTACATCTGCAACAGCTTTCTTCAGCCTTTTCGCGCTTCCTTTTACAACAAAGTTCGGATGGAGCTCATCTCAATTCAGCATGGCTTACACGATATATATGTTCGTCTACTGCCTCATGGGCTTTGCCGGAGGAATACTTGCCGAAAAACTCAAGCCGAGGACTGCGATATATCTCGGGCTTTTATTCTTTGCCTCGGGTTGGTTTCTTACAGGCTTTGCATCAACGCTGCCGCAGCTCTACATATTCTACGGCATCATGGCGGGAGCAGGAGCGGGAACGATTTACCCCGCGTGTCTTCCGACAGCTCTCAAGTGGTTTCCCGATAAGAGCGGCTCGATTTCGGGCCTTGTCCAGGCGGGTGCATCATGCGGACCGTTTATTATGTCCCCGATAGCCCAGTTTCTTATATCTGCATACGGCGCATCCGCTGCATGCAGAATCCTCTCCGTTGTTTTCCTCATCGGAGTAGGCTCTGTTGCGTGGATGATCGTACCCTGCCCCGAGGGGTGGATTCCGTCCGGGTGGGTTCCGACTAAGGACGCGGAGAAGGAACTCAATACCAGGGCCTATAATATCTCGCAGATGGTTTCGACTCCGCTCTTCTGGGTTATGCTCATCATCTTCATTTTCGCCAATGCTGCAGGAACCATGATGGTGAGTGCCACCTCTCCGATTGCACAGCAGCAGATAGGACAGTCTGCCATGACCGCCGCCATGTGCGTCAGCATAATGACACTCATGAATATGTGCGGCCGTATAGGATTCGGGTTCATATATGATAAGCTCAAAGGGTGGAACTCTCTTATCCTCGTTCTTCTTTTGAATGCAGTCTCGATGTGTATGCTCACTGCGGCAAAGAGCCTGGGGTACTTCATTCTCTGTATATCCCTCGTGGGGTTCTCGTTCGGCGGTCTTCTCGTCGTCTTTGCGCCTATTGTCAAATCGGCATTCGGAACGAAATTCTACAACCGTAACTACGGCCTTATCTTCATAGGATACGGGATAGGAGCATTCATAGGCCCCAAGATCAGTGCATCCTTCTTCGATAAGACCGGTTCCTACACTGCAGGCTATATCGGCTCTGCCGCTCTTGCGCTTTGTGCTCTTCTATTAGTCTTCATGGCAAAGATACTCAAAGAGAAAATGGATGCGGAAAATTAGAAGCATAAGGGAGGTGGCGACACCCCCTTTTTGTTTCTCATAGATCGAATTTTCCTCTTTCTCCGCTCGATGTAACCCAGCTTTTCTCATCCATGTTGAAAACGGTGATCTCTCCGTCTTCCTTGAGATGATAGGTTTCCCTGTCGACGAAGGATCCAGTGTCGAGTAGGATGAAGTTGAGGGCGCTGTCATAGACGGGAACGGGACGGAGGCCGAAGCCGGGAGTGGGGGAGTGTCCTATGATGAGGGGTTTATCGGTTATGTCGCTCTTTCTCTCTTCGGGCATTATTCTCCTGTACTTTCCCCCGGTCTTCTCCGAGTAGGAGAGCATCTCCCTGTCCCAGAATGCACTGTCGTAGTCACGCCTTATGAGATCTCTCTCGTCAATTTCTTTCATCGTCATTGAATAGTCCGGTCCGTGAAAGGTGCGTGAGTATGTGTGAGCGATGAAATAGTCTTCTGTCTCTATCCTGTACGGCATACTTCCGAGCCATCTTTTGATTTTGTCTCTCTCGTCCTTTGTAGACTCAGCGAGACTTTTTATCGTTGCTCTCCCGCCGTTTTGGAGCCAGCAGGAAAGAACACAGGACGGAAAAAGCTTCTCGTCCCATACTGCCTTAACGGAGGCATCAACAGAAAAGGAGAACTTTTCTCCAGTGTCACCTGATGTGTATTCCACTCCTGCATTCAGAAACTGGTAGAGCCAGTAGTCGTGGTTGCCGTATACCGCCCTGAAGTGATCTCCGAGCCCCATAAGGAAGCGTAGGACAGAGAGACTTTCGCCTCCCCTGTCCGAGAAGTCTCCTGTCGAGTAGAGAGTGTCCTTTTCGCTGTCAAATGAGACATAATCGAGGACTTTCCTCAGTTTTGAATACATACCGTGTATGTCGCCTATTACATATCTCATGGTTAAACTCCTCTTTCTTTCGGAAGTAGAACGGAGAATGTGGTGAGACCGTCTCCGCTTTTGACCGAGATGGAGCCGCTGTGAAGGGTCACTATCTTCTTCACAACCGCAAGCCCTATTCCGTTACCTTCTGCCGAGTGTGATTCATCTGCCTGGTAGAACTTATTGAAGATGTGCTGAATCTTCTCCTTCGGAATTTCCTTTCCCTCATTGGAAATGGAAATTGAGATGTATTTTGCTTCGTCCTTTATCCTTATCGATATCGTCGAGCGTGGAGGTGAGAACTTAACTGCATTGTCGAGAAGGTTTATCCATACCTGCTTCAGAAGTTCCTCGTTGCCCTCTATCATATAGTCACCGTCGTCAATGTCCATGTCGATCTCCTTCTCCGTCCATTTTTCTTCAAGAAGCAGAACCGAGGATCTTATCTCCTCGGAGAGGTTGAAGAGCGAAATGTTGGTAAGAATCGTGAGGTTCTCGACTCTTGTGAGTTTCATGACATTGTCGGCCATTCGTGTAAGGCGTAGTGATTCCTCTTCGATTATGTCAAGGTATTCCTTCTCTTCCTCGTCACTGAGGTTACCGTCCCTGAGTAGTTTGACAAAGCCCGCAATCGAGACTATCGGAGTCTTGAACTCATGCGAGAAGTTATTGATGAAGTCGCTTCTGAGGAGCTCCGTGTTTTCGAGTTCCTCCGCAGCTCTGTTGAAGCTTTTCTCGACATTTTTGAATGTCGGGTAGTCTCCGATGGGCTTACCGAAGTGGAGACGCGCGGTAAAGTCTCCGTCGGCGAGTCTGTTGAGCTGGCTGATTATTCTGTTTACCGGCCTTAGGATAATGGCGCTTCCCATTGAGTTGGTAAGAATTAAAGAGAGCAGGATACATGATACGAAGACGAATTCAATCATGCCAAGGAAATTGAAATCCTTTGTGTTAACATCGAGTACACGTATGTTCGAGAGAAGATATACAAGAAGGAACGTAATAAGCATGGCAACGCTTATTACAAGAAACATGACAAAGGAGAGAAGAAGCATCAAGCCGAGTTTATTTGTATAATTCTTTTTCTTCATATTTTCCTGACTGCTTTGTACCCGAGTCCTCTGACTGCGACGATCTCGAATTCATTCCAGTTTTCAAAGCGCTTTCTGAGTCTTGCGACATGGACAGTCACAGTCTCCCATCCCGTCTCGCTCTCGCTTCCCCATATCTCATCCATGAGCTGAATGCGGGTGAATATCTGCCCGGGGTATGAGAGAAGTTTAAAGAGGAGCATAAACTCTTTCTGCGGTAGTTCAATTACTTCGTCCCCCCTCTTTACTGTGAGGGACGAATAGTCGAGTGTGACCGCGCCTAGCGTGATCTTCTGCTCGCTGTTTATGCGGGCACGCCTCAGGAGTGCCTTTATGTGCAGGAGTAGTTTTTCGTCATCGATGGGCTTTGTTATATAGTCGTCCGTTCCCGCGAGGAATCCCTTCTTTTCGTCGGGCGGAGTGTGCTTAGCTGTTACCATCAATATCGGGATATTGTTGTTGCTCTCCCTTACGCGGGATGTAAACTCATAGCCGTCCATTCTCGGCATCATGACATCGAGAACGACGAGGTCTATATTGTTTTCTTCGAGGCTCTTTACCGCCTCGAGTCCGTCCTCTGCCTCCAGAGTGCTGTAGCCTGCCTTTTCAAGTATCGTCCTCAGCAGCATTCTTGTATGTTTATCATCATCACAGACAAGTATATTGAACATTTTTCTTCTCTCCGGAGTATATTCTAACAGAGTTTGAGTTTATTTTCAGTTAAGATTTATATGTTATTCTCACCCACGGTAGGGGTTTTCGGTTTTAAGTCCGAATTACTTTCATAATAAGGAGTAAAAATATGAGAAAAGTTAAAATCATCACAGATTCATGTGCAGATTTGAGTAAAGAACAGCTTGAAAAGTATTCAATAGACTATGCAAAGATGTCGACTATCGAGGACGGAAAGGAGTCTGATGCCCTCCTTACATGGTCGAGAGAAGATGCTCATGCATTCTACGACAGAATAAGAGGCGGTAAGAGAATAACAACGGCACAGGTTTCCGCTCCCGAGTTTACACGTATCTATACGAAGTACCTCGAGGAAGGATATGACATCGTCTATATCGCATGCTCGTCCAAACAGAGCGGAAGCGTCAACACGGGCTTTGTGACAGCAAAGAAGCTTCTCGAGAACTATCCGGATGCGAAAATATATTCAATCGACTCGCTCAATGCAACAATCGGAGAGGGTATGATAGCCATGAAAGCCGCAGAGTATGCAGCAACCGGTAAGAGTGCGGATGAAGTGAGGGACTATGTCCTTTCGATCCGTAAGAGCGTACAGGAGTTTGCAACTGTCCACACACTCGAGCACCTCAGAAAATCGGGTCGTGTATCTGCATCATCCGCTTTCTTCGGTAATCTCATGGGTGTTAAGCCTATCCTTATTGCCGACAAGAGCGGAAGACAGACTGCATTCAAGAAGGTCAGAGGCAGACAGAATTCATTTAATGAGATCGTCTCCCTTCTCAAGGAGAACATCCTTGACCCTCAGTCTTCAACTGTTTACATAGCTCATGCAGACTGCAGTAAGGATGAAATTGAACTCCTGAGGGATATGGTGAAGAAGGAGATCAATCCGAAGGATATATCAATCGGACTCATCGGTCCTATCGTCGGTGCATCGACAGGTCCCGACACAATCGGAGTATGGGCATTCGGTAAGGAAGTGACTTTCGACGCAGAGGAAAAATAAAAGGAAACAACTATGAATCAACCTAAAACGATTGACGGGCTGCTCCTTGCAAAGATGTTCCGTAAGGGCGCGAAAAACCTCAGAGATCACGTCTCTACGATAAACGACCTCAACGTCTTCCCGATTCCCGACGGGGATACGGGAGACAATATGCTCATGACGAGTATCGGGGGAGTAGACAAGATAGACGGTGAGTCCCAGTCGGTTTCATCAGTCTCCCACAGCATTTCCGACGGAATGCTCATGAGCGCAAGAGGAAACTCGGGTGTCATTCTCTCCCAGATTTTCGAAGGAATCGCAGGGGAACTCGAGAATGTAGATACGGCGGAGAGCGATGTTCTCCAGAAGGCTCTCCAGAACGGGACAAAGCACGCTTATTCTGCTGTAATGGAGCCCACGGAAGGGACGATGCTCACCGTAATGCGCTGTGCAACGGAGTACATATCGAAGAGGGATTATTCATCCCCCGAGGAGCTCTTGAAGGATTTCCTCGAGGAGGCAAAGAGAACACTCGAGAAGACTCCCGATATGCTTCCCGTTTTGAAGAAGGCCGGTGTTGTGGACTCGGGTGGAGCGGGGCTTGTATACATAATCGAAGGTATGCTTCAGGCGTTTACCGAAGACGATGATGATACGGAAGACCTCTCCATGCACCAGAGTGCAGGGCAGGATATAGACATAAGTCTTTTTACTGAGGACAGCGTTCTCGAATTCGGCTACTGCACGGAGGTTCTCTTACGTCTTCAGCGCTCCAAGTGCGATATCGAACACTTCTCAATCGAGACCATCAGGGATTTTCTCAACACAATCGGCGACAGCGTCGTAACCTTCATGAGCGGTACAATCGTCAAGATCCATGTTCATACCAAGACTCCCGATAAGGTTCTTGCGTTCTGCCAGCAATACGGCGAGTTTTTGAAGATCAAGATCGAGAATATGTCCCTCCAGCACAACAACGTCATCACAAAGGAAGAACAGAGTGTGCCTCAAAGTACCGAAAAGAAGAAAAACGCAGTCATCGCAGTTGCGTCAGGGGAAGGCATCAAGGAATTCTTCAAAGAGCGCGGGGCAGATGTAATCGTTGACGGCGGACAGAGTATGAATCCCTCGACGGAGTCATTCTTGGAGGCATTCAGGAAGGCCGGAGCCGAGAATATATTTGTTCTTCCGAACAACAGCAACATAATACTCGGGGCAAAGCTTGCCCAGGGCATGTATAAGGACGCGAATGTATATGTCGTCGAGAGCCATAATATAGGGGAAGGCTATGCGGCTTTGAGCATGTACACGGGAGAAGGCGAGGCGGACGATATCTATAATGAGCTCACAGATGCCATGTCGGGCGTTGTGACAGCTGAAGTCTCGAAAAGCATCCGTGATGCCGACGGCGTGAAGAAGGGTGAATACATAGGCTTTACCGGAAAGAACATACTTACCTCTGCAGATATGAGGGAGGATGCTGTCATGAAGACTCTCTCTTCTCTCGATTTTGCTTCCCACGATATTGTTCTCCTCATCTACGGTAAGAGCGTTGACTCATCAGAAGCGGAGAGGATCGAGAAGAGTATTCTTGAGAAATACAGAGGTAAGGAAGTATACCTCGTGGACGGAAAGCAGGAAGTCTACGACTACATCATGATTCTGGAGTAAGGAAATGGAGATATTGATCTATCTTTCAGCTGCACTGTGTGCTTATCTTGTGGGGGGATGGAACCCGGCAATTACATTTTCGCGTGCTGTCTACAGGAAAGATATAAGAACACTCGGGAGCGGAAATCCCGGATTTACGAACTTCAAGAGATGTTTCGGTAATAAACTGGCCTGGATTGTTCTTGCCCTCGACATATCGAAAGCAGCGGTCGTCTCAGTTGTTTTCGCTCTCCTTTTTGAAAGAGAGCTTGGGCTCTATTCATGGGGCGCGGTCTACACAGGTTTCTTCTGTGTCCTCGGCCACGCCTTTCCCGTCTGGTACGGCTTTAAGGGGGGCAAGGGCTTTCTTGTGAGCCTCTCCGTTGCTCTCGTTGCCGACTGGAGAGTTGGACTGATCGAGACACTTATCATGGTTATTCTTCTTCTTACGACAAAATACATGTCGCTTTCAACTGTGACGGCAATACTCCTGGGTCCTCTCTTCTTTTATCTCTTCGGCGCCGAAACTCCCGTCATCGTCCTCTACGCCGTCATCGCTCTCTTTGTCCTCTACAGACACAGGGAGAATTTCAAGAGGCTCTTCAAGGGTGAAGAGAGAAAGTTCAGTTTCAGCTCTGGAAAGGTGAAAAAATGAAGAAATACCGTGCCGGTATAGATATAGGGTCGACAACCGTCAAACTTGTAATTCTCTCTGACGAGGGAAAGCCCGTCTACGGCGAGTACCGCCGTCATCAGGCCCATACTCAGGAGACGCTCTCATCTCTTTTAAAAGATGCGAGGGATAAAATCGGAGAATGCTTACTCTCCATTTCGATAACGGGTTCGGGCTCAATCAACCTTGCTTCCTCTTTAAACCTCCCGTTCGTTCAGGAGGTTGTTGCTGTCCAGAAAGCTGTAAAAACGTTTGCTCCTCAGACGGACTGTGCGATTGAACTCGGCGGAGAGGATGCCAAGATAATATATTTCCGCGGCACTCTTGAAGAGAGAATGAACGGAGTATGTGCCGGTGGTACCGGGTCCTTCATCGACCAAATGGCCTCTCTTCTCCAGACAGATGCCTCCGGCCTCAATAAGGAAGCTGAAAACTACAGGCAGATCTATCCTATCGCGGCACGATGCGGTGTCTTTGCCAAGACAGATATACAGCCCCTTATAAACGAAGGCGCGACAAAGGCCGATCTCGCGGCGTCGATATTCCAGGCTGTCGTCACACAGACGATATCGGGACTTGCATGCGGTAAGCCGATAAGAGGGTGTGTTGCTTTTCTCGGAGGACCTTTACATTTTCTTCCGGAGCTAAAGAAAGCTTTCATCCGTACCCTCAATTTAACTCAGGAGAATATCGTAGACCCCGAAAACTCGCACCTTGCAGCAGCAACGGGTGCTGCTCTCGAGAGCGGGGATGTAGAAGCCGTCTCTCTCTCGTCTCTCATTTCACGCCTCGATAAGGGCGTCAAGGTCACATTCGAAATGCCGCGTCTAGCGTCTCTCTTTTCAAGTAAAGAGGAGTATGATTCATTTATAGAAAGACACGACAGGGCGAAGGTCAAAAGGGGAGATCTATCTCATTATAAGGGAAAGTGTTTCCTCGGATTCGACGCCGGAAGCACCACCACGAAGATGGCGCTCATTTCAGAGGATGGCGAACTTCTTTATTCCTTCTATACAAACAACAAAGGTAACCCGATAGAGGCTGCAAAGACAGGACTGAGGGAACTTGAGACTCTACTTCCAGATGGCGCCGGAATAGTCAGGGGCTGCTCCACAGGATACGGAGAAGCGCTCTTCAAGACTGCATTCTCCCTCGAGGACGGAATCGTCGAGACTATAGCACATGCAACTGCTGCATCCTTCTTCGATAAGGACGTGGACTGCGTTCTCGATATCGGGGGACAGGACATGAAGTGCATAAAGCTCAAGGACGGCAACGTCGACTCAATTATGCTCAACGAAGCATGTTCTTCCGGCTGCGGTTCTTTCATCGAGAATTTCGCCCAGTCTCTCGGATACAGCGCTGCAGAGTTCGGTGAGATAGCGCTTTTCGCTCCCCACCCGGTGGACCTCGGAACAAGATGCACCGTCTTCATGAACTCAAATGTCAAACAGGCACAGAAAGAGGGAGCATCTGTAAGCGACATATCGGCGGGGCTTGCTTATTCCGTCATAAAGAATGCGCTCTATAAAGTAATAAAGCTTTCATCTCCCGAGGAGCTCGGGAAACATATAGTCGTACAGGGCGGAACATTCCATAACAAGGCTGTCCTCTGTGCTTTCGAGAAGATCCTCGGTGCTGAAGTGATCTCTCCCGACATCGCGGGTGTCATGGGAGCATTCGGGGCTGCATTGATTGCAAGAAAGAACTATGAGGAGAACGGCGGGAAGACTCTAAATCTCTCCGAAATGGAAAATGTAAGCTACAAAACCAATTCCATCCGCTGTGGAGGATGCTCGAACAACTGTCTTCTCACCATCAACACCTTCTCGAACTCGAAGAAGCATATAAGTGGAAACAGGTGTGAAAAGCCGCTTGGTAAGAGCGTGGAGACTAAAAAGGGCGAGAACCTTGTCGCCTACAAGAGAGAGCGTATCTTCGGCTACGAGAGCCTTGAAGAAAAAGATGCAGAAAGAGGAACCATCGGAATACCGAGGGTACTCAACATCTATGAGAACTATCCTTTCTGGGCGACATTCTTCAAAAAGCTGGGCTTCAGAGTAGTCCTCAGTCCCTTTGCCTCGAGAAAGATATATGAAATGGGCATGGAGTCCATCCCGTCCGAGTCGCTCTGTTACCCCGCAAAGCTCACACACGGCCATGTGGAGTGGCTGATTAAAGAGGGGATAAAGACAATATTCCACCCTAGTGTCTACTACGAGCACAAAGAGACGGAGAATCCCCAGAACAGATACTATAACTGTCCGATAGTAATATCGTATCCGGAGAACATAAAGAACAACGTCGAGGACCTTGAAGAGAAGGGAATAAGATACATTCATCCATTCATGGCCTTCACCGATGAAAAGACAGTCATAAAGAGGCTTTCCGAGATATGTAAAGAAGAGTGGGGTATTCCAAAGAGCGAAGTCGAGGAGGCTGTAAAAGACGCCTGGGCGGAGCAGAGGAAAGCCAAGGATGATATAAAATCAAAGGGAAGGGAGCTTCTCGAAAAAATCGAAAAGAACGGCGAGAAAGCGATTGTTCTTGCCGGGAGACCCTATCATATAGACCCGGAGATCAATCACGGTATTCCGGAGCTCATCGCATCATACGGCCTCAACGTCTTCACGGAGGACAGTGTCCCCGTTGACTTCACGCCGACAAGGCCGTTGAGAGTCGTCGACCAATGGGTCTATCACTCGAGACTATACACCGCCGCCGAGTTTGTTTCGCACTATGACAATATAGAGCTGCTGCAGCTCAACTCATTCGGGTGCGGACTTGATGCCGTTACGACAGACCAGGTGAATGAAATACTCGATGCATCGGGTAAACTTTACACTGTTCTCAAAATCGATGAGGTTGCAAACCTCGGAGCAGTCAGAATAAGAATAAGGTCCCTTCTCTATGCAATGGACGAGAGAGCAAAGAAGAAGAGAGCGCACTCTTGCGGCTATATGCCTTATAAGCGGGTTGAGTTTACAAAAGAGATGAAGGCAGAGGGCTACACAATTCTTGCGCCTCAGATGAGTCCGATACATTTCTCGATGGTTGAAGCGGTATTCCGTAAGTACGGCTACAACCTCGTCATTCTAGACAATGACAACAGAAGCGCCATCAACGCCGGCCTCAAGTATGTCAATAATGATGCCTGCTATCCCTCGATATTGATGGTCGGGCAGTTCATGGATGCAGTCCTCTCCGGGAAATACGACACCGATCACCTTGCCATAATCATGACACAGACCGGGGGATGCTGCAGGGCAAGTAACTATGTATCTCTCATACGCCGTGCCCTCAAGAAGGCCGGGTACGGGAAGATACCGGTAATTTCACTCAACGCCAACGGAATGGAGAAGAACGAGGGCTTCTCGCTCTCTCTTCCTCTCATCAGGGACGGAGCAAGAGCTATTGTCTACGGCGATCTCTTCATGAGGTGTCTCTATCATGTAAGGCCCTATGAAAAGGTTAAGGGGTCGGCAGATAAGCTGCATGAAAAGCTCGAGAAGATGTGTATAGATTCACTATTGAATCCGAAGAGCAGCTACAGCTACGACAAGGTCTGCCACACAATTGTCGAAGAGTTCGATAAGTTTGAGATCAACGAGGATGTAAAAAAGCCCCGTGTCGGCATTGTCGGCGAGATTCTTGTAAAGTACATGCCTCTTGCCAACAATCACCTTGTTGAGCTCCTCGAGAGAGAAGGTGCCGAGGCTGTTGTCCCGGACTTCCTCGATTTCTTCAACTTCAGTGCATTCAACAGACAGTATAAGGTGAAGTATTTCGGAGCCGGGAAAAAGTATTACTACATATCGAAAGCGACACTTGCGCTTTTCACATCATTCCGTAAGAGCGCGGTTGATGCACTTAAAAAGAGTAAGCGCTTTGATGCTCCTATCTCGATCTATGAGATAGCGGAAAAGACGGAACCCTTCCTCTCTCTTGGTAACCAATACGGGGAAGGGTGGTTCCTTGCAGGGGAGATGATTGAGCTCATTACCCACAACACTCCGAATGTTGTATGTATACAGCCCTTTGCATGCCTTCCTAACCACGTTGTCGGAAAGGGTGTGATCAAGGCGATAAGAAAGGCATACCCCGAGAGTAACATCGTAGCGGTGGACTATGACCCCGGCGCAAGCGAAGTCAATCAGCTCAACCGTATCAAGCTTATGCTTTCAAGCGCAAAGGAGAATCTCGAGGCTTAGAGCCCCGGGATCTCTAAAGTAATGTCGCTCTCGGGAAAGCATGAACAGGGATGAATGTAGCCGCAGTCCCTGTCGGCATAGCGTCGCATGTCGTTCTCGGGAGGAATATATACTTCTCCCTCCAATAATCGTGAGCGGCACCACGAGCACTCTCCGCTGCGGCACCTCGAGTCTGTCTTTATCCCGCTTCTTTCGAGGGAGGTGAGAATCGTCTCGTCACTAGATGCGGGGATAATTCTCTCTCCGGAGAGTGTTTTCACCTTTATGAGGAAGCTTTTTCCTCTCTTCGTTTTCCTTTCGGGAGGCGGGAGTTCCCTCCTGAAATTCTTTCCCTGGATATTCAATTTCTCAATCTCTGGAAGAAGAAAATCATACATAGCTCTGCTACCGGAGAAGAAGAGGGAATACTTTCCGTCCTTCGGCGCATATTTTTTGATTATGTCGGACGATATGAAGCCGTGTTCAAACCTCTCTCTCTCTTCGTCCGAGAGTACATGTATGACTTTTATTTTATCGCAATCAGATGTCAGTCTCTCGAGTTCGTCATAGAAAAGGATGGAGTCCTTCGTCTTCGAGCCGTAGAGAATGGTGAGGGAGAAATCCTCTGTCTTTTCATATATTGCCTCTGCCAATGAGAGAAACGGTGTTATTCCGCTTCCACCTGCGACGGCGATTACATCCCTCTCGTCTCTGAGAGGCTCGTAAATAAAGTCTCCGAGCGGGGCAGAGGAAAGGACGCTGTCTCCTTTCTTCCATGAGGAGAGAATCCATGGGGAGGCGAAGCCGTCCTTTTTATTACCTACCGTTATCCTGTATTCTCCTTTGAGTGCATCGAGAGGAGAGGACGATATCGAATAGGGGCGGGTTATGTAGCTTCCTTCAATATTAAGCTTTATTGAGAGATACTCTCCTGCCTTGAAGTAGGGAAGAGGTGAGTTGTCCCTCTTTCTCAATATGTATGTCTTTGCATTTGATCCCGCGTGGTCGATTATGCTGCTTATAACAAGATCAAGGTGCTCGGGGTGGAGATGACGCTCATTTGCGTTTATCGGCCAGTCGCCTTCTATCTCTTTAAGAGGCGTTTTCTCTATAACTTTCTCCCTTCTTTTGGCCGTATTCTTGAAGCGGAGCATATCGAAGAGGGGAAAACCTATTTTAACTTTATCTGCCACTTTCTGCCTCCATTTCCTTTATCGCCTTCTTTGCAAGCATCGAGCCTGTAAGCATACATGATGAGTAACCGTCACCCCTCGGGCTCGATGTTCCAACAGGGATGAGACCTTTTACCGGATAGTCTTTATCGATCATCATCATACGCGCCATCATGGAGTCCCAGGTGCGGGTTTCATAGCCGTACGGTGAGCCTTCCGGAACTCCGAGGTAGCGTGAGAACGTCCACGGGGACGCCGTCACGATTTCCTCTATGTGGCCCTCGAGTTCGATTCCCGTCTTTTCCTTGAGAGAGGAGAGTAACTTCTTCACCCATTCATTCTTATAGTTAAAGTAGTCTTCCTCTTTGAGATTATTCCAGTCTTTCGGGGAGGCAAATGTTGTGAATGAGCAGACACATGTACCCTCAGGCGAGAAGTCGGGATCGACTGTGTTGTAGCATAAGAAGATCGAGAAGTCGTTATAAGCCATCCCTTTCTGTATATTTTCATACTGGACTCTTGAGTCTGCCGTAGAAGAGAGAAATATGGAGTAATCTTTGATCCCTAGTTCCTCACAGCTCTTATCGAGACATAGATATGCCGTGATCATTCTCGCGCCGAATACGCCGTTACGCGCCGCAGAGAGTTTCTTCTCTCTTTCGGGTACAAGCCCGGATGGCATCATCCTGCCGTATATTATATCGGGATTGATGTTGGCAAGTACAAGGCGTGCATTTATACGGCCACGGTTTGTCTCGACTCCGGTACATTTCAAGCCGTCAAAAATAAACTTCTCCGCTTTTGTGTTGAATGACACATCTCCTCCGAGTTCCCTGAACCTCTCAAGGAGTGAGAGCGAGAGAGAGTGGGACGTGTGCTTCGGTATATATGCTCCCCGTGTTATATAGGAGTGGACCATTGCCGTGTAGTGGAGAAACGAGAGGCGGGAGGTATCTACACCGAGGTATGACCAATAGACGGAGAGGATGTCCTGACACCTCTGTGGGAGTTTTAAAGCGTCAAAGACTTTCTTTACGGAATAGGAGCCGGTTATGAGGAGATTGGGGTATTCCTTCATGAGAACCTTACTCTCGTATTGTCCGCTGGAGAGATATGCGATTCCTTCAATCACCTCGTCAAAGAGATCAAAGAGCGCTCTCATCTTTTTCTCCGACCCCGGAACATACTCCTCCATACGTGCTATGTAGTCTTCTCTTCCCGTCGGCATTGTAACATCCATTTTCCCGCCGTCGGTGTATCTTGAAACCGCTCTGTAGCAGTCCGGAATCTTAACCCATTCGATTTCGACGCCTAGAGACGAGAGGAGCCTTCTGACTTCTCCCGGATCATCCTCCCCTCCGACCGAGCAGAGCTCATGAAGAGAGGCCTCTATTTCAAAGCGGCCGCGTCTGAAGGATGTTGCACATCCCCCCGGAACATTGTGCTTTTCGATGAGAAGCGTCTTCTTCCCGCTTTTCTGACATTCTATTGCTGCAATAAGTCCGGCATTACCCGCCCCGACGACAACAGCTTCATAATCTTTCATAATTTTCCTCTCGATTGTTTTAATTTAAAACGATAGGAAACTAAGTTCTACCGTAAAAGCAGACAAAAGTATGAAAAGTGCACTTTGATTTTGCTTTTTACACCGTTTTTGAGTTAATCTAACGGGGAGGAAAGAAAAGTGCAGGAACTTACTATATCGAAGCTTGAAGATATCTTGAGAAATGACAGCGGTATTACGATACTCAGAAGCCGCTCGGCACCGTTTGTCCTGACATTTCTATACAACACATTCTACCTCAGGAGCATATCGACACTCTCTTATGACGAGTTCTCGCTTGCACTCGAGAATTTCCTCTCCCTCAACAGCAGCGAGGAGATGGAACTCGAGGAAGATATACTTTCGGAGAACAGCGAGAGTGCATTTCTCTTCGAAGACAAGAACGTATCGGAGAGAATACGTGCATATACGGAGAGCTGGCTGGGAGAGAAGAAACATTACATAAGGCGCTACCGTAACAGCGAGAAGATTGAGATAATCGAACTCGACAGCGCTGTTGCACGCCTCCTGCCGTTCATCGCGAGAATCCTCAACAGCGACACAATCGCAACGGAGAGCTCATTCAACTTTATCCTTACCCAGCTGAAGAGCCTTGCCGACAACATGAACGGTGACCCCAAAAGAAGAATTGCCGAGCTCGAGAGAGAAATCGCGGAGCTCGAGAGGGAGAAGAAGGAGATAGAGCGCACAAATACCGTAAAGACCTTCGATAAGCGCAAGACTCTTGAATACCTGAGGGATCTCGAGAACAGAGGGCGTGAAATACTCTCGGACTTTGCGCAGGTTGAAGACAACTTCAGAGATATCATGAACAAGATAGCAGCCCGCCAGGCGGAGGGCGATGCCACAAAGCGCAAGATACTCGGCTACACGCTCACTCTCCATAAGGAGCTCTACTCATCTCCCCAGGGACAGTCGTTCGACGGTTTCTGGAACTACATGATGAGGTATAATGAAGACAGGATTTCAGAGCTCTGTGAAGAGATAGAGCACCTGTTGAAGATGTCTGATATAGAATACGACGATTCATTTCTCATGTCGCTCAGACGCACTTTCTACTCTGCGGGTAAGCGCATTGTCGAGAAGAACTCCGTATTGACAGAGAGAATGAGCCGCGTCATGGCGCAGAAGACGAGAGCGGAGAGAAGGGGACTTGAGGAGATTGTAACTCAATTGAGGGAGGAGAGCGCGAGGCTCAAGAACAACGAAAAGGCCCAGGGGGAGATTGAAATGGAGACTGACTCGAGTGCCGATATAATCTTTCCTCTCTCGAGGACAATCAAAGTCGAGAAGGAAGCGAATATCATACCGGCTGTTCTTTTCGACGACGGGGGTGACAATAAATCGGTTCTTTCTCTCAAGAATGAATTCTATGTCGACGAAAAAGAGATGGAGGGAAACATCGAAGCCTACGCAAAAGAGAGCGGTAAGGAGAGCTTTACTCTCTCCGAGCTTGTTTCCAGCTATCCTATAAAGAAGGGGCTTGAGGAGATTGTCACTTACATCACCATTGCACAAAAGAGGGAAAAGAATGCCCTCAATGCAGAAAGAGAGGAGTCAATTATGTATTCATGGAATGACAGGGAATATTCAGTAAAACTACCGGAGGTCAGATTCTATGCAGAATGAGAAACCGTGGAGTGCAGTGGCAGTAAAGCTGTTGAAAGGACCTCTATACAAAAAGAGAGAGAAAAAGGAAATATGGGATAACCTCCTCACTTATAAAGGGGCCCTTGACGAATACTTCGGTGTACTGGGCCTCAGAGTCTTTCTTGAGACCATCGACGGCTACGCGTACCTCGAGGAGATAACAGAAGGGATTGAAAAGGGTATGGAGGACGAGGACGAGAATGAGGATGTGTCCTCGACAAAGATTCCGCACATCATCAAGAAGACACCTCTTTCATACTCGGCGAGCATGCTTCTCGTCCTTTTGAGAAACGAAATCGAGAAGTTTGAACTCTCCCAGTCCCAGTCCGATTATGCGATAATGCGTAAAAGCGAGATAGCGGGGCTCTATAAGAGTTTTACAAAGGATAAGGCAGACGAAGTTAAACAGATGAGAAGCCTCGATACAACTCTCCGGCTTCTTTCACGATTGACTTTTCTCTTTCCCCGCGGCGACGCCCTTTCCGATAATGATATAAGCGACGATGCCGAGTTTGAACTCAGTCCTATCATCAAGGCACGTATCGACATAGAGTTCATGAAGGAACTATTGAAGAAGATGAAGGAAAAAGAAAAGAATAGCGGGGGTGATCTCCTGGGGAATGAGGAGGATGAGAGATGAGAGACCTTTTTTCAGACAACAACTCCGGCTACAGACTCAATACTCTCCAGATTTTCAACTGGGGTGTCTTCGATAAGAAAACAGTCACATTCTCCTTTGATGATAAATCGACTATTCTTACCGGACTCAACGGCTCGGGTAAGACAACGACGGTCGACGCCATCCTGACTCTTTTGATTCCGCCGAACAAGCGCTTTTACAACCTCTCCTCCGAGAGCAGTAAAAAGAGGGAGAGAGACGAGAAAAACTACACTCTCGGCGCGTATGGAAACAGGGCCGATGAAGACGGAGAAGGCGTCAGCAAATACCTGAGAAAGAAAAACGAGGTCATCTCGATATTGAACGGCATCTTTCATGAAGAGACGAGCGGAAGGTACCTCTCCCTCCTGCAGGTCAGGTATTTTTCGGGAGAAGAGCTCAAGTGTTTGAAGATAATCACGGAGAAAGAGCTCAGAATAGAAGAGATTACGCTCATTCTCGCTGAAAACAATACCCAGATAGCCCAGAACAGCAAGTGGGTTGGAATTCTCAAGGAGAAGGTCGGCTCGAGGCTCTTTGATTCCTTCCAGCAATACGAGAGCTTTTTCATGGACAAGTTCGGCTTCAGAAGTGAAAATGCCCTGAAGCTCTTCAGCCAGACAGTCGGCCTCAAGGTCCTTGGTGATATTACCTCATTCATCAGAATGTACATGCTCGAAGACAAGAGCCCCGTCAAGGAGTACGAACAGCTCAACAGCGACTTTGCCCACATCACGACAATCGAAAAGGAGATGAGAAAGACCGAAAAGGAGATAGAGGTGCTCTCCCGCGTTGTGAAAAACGGCGACGAATATGTTAAAGCGGAGTCGGAGAAGAGAGCAATCGAGGAATCCTTCAAGGGCCTCGAGGGTTGGTTCATCCTCCACGCATTGAGACTCTCGGGGGAAGAGAAAGCGAAGAAGACGGAGGAGATAGCAACTCTTGAGAGGAGAATTGAAGAGAACATCAGGAAGACCGAGGAAAACGACACACTCCTTTCCTCTCTCGAGAAGGATGACAGAGCACGTGTAATAAAGGATTTGACGAGGGAAGTAGAGGAAGCGAGAAAAGAGGAGAACGAGAAGAGAAAACGCCTCAATCAATATAATGAGATCGTCGCGTCTCTCAGGAAGTTTTCGTCCCTGTTCTCTTTAACTGAAAAGAAGGAAGACTACTTAAATAACAGAAGAGAAATAGAGCCGTACAGGGAGGAAATCCAGGACGACAGGAAAAGACTCGAGGGCGAGAGCAACAATCTCTTCTTTGAAATGAAGTCACTAAAAAACGAGATAGACGAAGTCAAAAGAGAGATAGAAAGCCTCGAAAAGAGAGAGAATAACATTCCATCGGATCTTATTGCACTGAGGGAACGCATTTCATCAGAGTTATCCATTCCGCTTAAAAGACTGCCGTTCCTCGGAGAATTAGTGAGGGTGAAGGATAAGGAGGAAGAGTGGCGGGAAGGCATAGAGAGCCTCCTTATGGACGATGCTCTTTTGATGCTGCTTGATCCTGTTGACGAGAAAAAAGTCACAGCATACATCGAAAAGAATAACCTCGAGGAGAAGATATCGCTTCTTAGGCGTGAGGAGCTTCTCCCGACAAATCCTGGCTCTGATCTATTGGACAGAATCGAGATAAAGAGCAAAGACAATCCTTATAAAGACTGGCTTTTGAGCTCTCTTCCCGATAGATTTCCACACGTCTTTGTCTCTGACCTCGGGGAACTGGAAAAGAATGAATACGCTCTCCTCCCGTCCGGAATAGTAAAGAGCGGGGATGTCATCACAAAGGACGACAGAGTCGATCCGTTTACAAAGAAAAAGCCGCAGTACCTCGGATGGTCGAATAAGGAAAGGCTTGAAGAGCTCAACAGTAACCTCTACAGCATGAACGATGAGCTCGAGTCATTCTCGATAAAAATGGAGAATGTGAGACGGAATATAAACGAGAGAGATATAATTTTAAAGAATCTCGATAACCTCTCGTCATTTACTCTTTACGACGAAATCGACCACAGCGGGGCAAAGGAGAGACTCGAAGAGAAGGAGAATGCGAGGAAAGAGTTTCTTCTCTCGAACTCCGACATGGAGGAGATAGAGAGAAAGATAGAAGAGCTAAGGGCTGTAAAGCGGAGACTTCAGAGCGAACACGGTGAACTCTACTCTTCAATGGGAGTTAAAAAAGTGGAACTCAAGACTCTTATGGAGAGTGAGGAGAAGTTCAAAGCAAAGAAGGATCTCTCGGAGAACAAGAGTGCCATAGCTTCATTCGTCTCCCTCAATGAGGGTAAGCTCAAATATGATGACCTCTCTTCACTTTTAATTCTCTATTCCATGCTCTCGAATGAAATGAAAGAGAGACGGGACAAAAAGAACGAAGAGTGGATTGATAAAAAGCACAGGCTCGAAAGCAGTATGGCGCAATTTTTAAATCCTCCGAGAAACACCATTACGAGCGATATCGACTGGAGCGGGGAGTTCAACTATCTAATCCCCGAGGCCCAGTACTACCCGGACTTCAAGGACCTCTACATAGAGAAGAAGGATGACGATATGACATCGCTGAGGGGAGATTTCAACTCCTTCCTCGAGAAGACTCTCTCGAACGTCATCGGAACACTCTCGGAAGCTCTCAACAGCTGGGAGAAGGAGATAAACGAGGCAGTGAGGATTCTCAACAGAAACCTCATGCGTATTCCTTTCAACAAGGATCTCAAGTCTCATCTCCGCCTCGAAGCAAAAAGATCGGGCGACAAGGACTACCAGACATTCAAGCGCATGCTCTCTGCAGCCGTTCCCGACAAGTTCGTTCTCCTCAAGAGCGACAGCGAAGGGAGAAAGAGCATATACGCCGAGATAAAGAAGTTCCTCGACAAATACAACAATGACGAGAAACTCAAAAAGAGAGTACTGGATATAAGGAACAACTACCACTTCATTGTCTACGAAGATAACAGCGAGGGAAATATATCGACTTATTCAGATACCGCTGCGCTCTCCGGAGGAGAGAAGGCAAAGCTTACATATACTATCCTTGCATCTGCACTGTGCTATCAATATAACCTCGACAATGAAGACGAGAAGAGAAAAGGGCCGTTCAGATTCGTTATTCTCGACGAAGCCTTCTCGAAGAGTGATGCCAATAACAGCATATATGCCCTCGAGCTCTTCAAGGAGCTTGATCTGCAGCTTATGGTAGTTACACCGCGTAACGGCATAAACCTCGTCGAAGGCTATATAAACTCACTCCATCTCATAGAAAAGAAGGGGAGCGATAACACCTCCTTTGTCAGCAGCATGACGATTGAAGAGTACAGGAGAGAGAAATGAGTACAACTGTGGATGATATAAGAAGAAGTGCACTCAATAAGTACAAGGAATACCTTCTTTCATTCTCTTCCTCTTATATCCTCTCCACATCATTTTCTTTCTTTCCCTGGGTCTATAAAGGAAGTAAGGGAAAAAGGAATGACTCCTATAAGGAATCCCTTGAACTCTATTCTGTCCTTTACGCTTCGTCCAAAGAGAAGACGGGTAGGGGATATACAATAACGACGGAGAAAGTTAATACACGCTTCTACGGAGAGCAGACAATCATAAAAGAAATAACAATAGAGAGCGGGGAGGATTACCTCTCGTTTATCGGAAAAGAGAAGGAAAGTAAAGTATTCGTCTCCGCTCTTGAAGATTTGAAACGCCTCTTTTCGGATAACTCATTCCCCCTCGAAGATCTTTATAACTGGACTCAAACCAATCTGGGCTTACTCACAGAGAAGCAAGAGAACGGCTACTATGACGACATAATGAGAGTCCTCGTCTATCTTATGAAGCACAGTAGTCTTAATCTCTACATAAGAGAGATCCCACTTCCTGTCCATACGAAGTTCATCGAGGAGAACGAGAAGACGATCCTTTCCCTCTATACGGCAATAACAAAGAAAGATGCACTCTCTTCGTTCGAAGACACATTCTCACTCAAGAAAAAAGAAGCTCTCATCCGCTGGAGAGCTAGGAACAATAGAGAGGAGACAGGTCTCAGATTGAGTGATTTCTCCCTTCTCGATACATCAAAAATAAAGAGAGTATACATTGTTGAAAATGAAATAGTATATCTAACATTCCCATTAGAGAATGATATGATGATAATATTCGGCGGCGGATTCGGAGCTGTGCTTCTTAAAAAGGTAGAGTGGCTCAAAACAAAGGAGATCTATTACTTCGGTGATATGGATGAACACGGCTATGAAATACTTGCGCTCTTCCGTTCATTTTTCCCTCAAACCCGCTCATTCTTAATGGACAAGGAGACCTACCGGGATCATCTCGAGTACGCCGTAAAGGGTAAGAAAAGCACAACACAATATGATAATTTCCTTACCCTGGAAGAACTAAGCGTACTCTCTATGCTTCGCTTGGAGCCCGATAAGAGCCGCATAGAGCAGGAGAGAATATCGAACGAATATATTAAGAAGAGGCTTTCTACTTCTTAGAAAGAAGGATATATATACTGCTCTTAATATTCTCCTTCTCCTCCCGAGAGAAAATAGTTCTCCAACTCCCGGGGGTTATATATCCCCTTGTCTGTGACGATGCCGGTTATTAAATCGGGAGGTGTCATATCGAAGGCAGGGTAGTAGCCTTTAACACCGTCGATAGTCGTTTTTACTCCCATGGCCTCGAGTGAGTACTTCGGGTCTCTCATTTCGATTGTTACACCCTCATGAGTTTTGTGGTCTTTGTCCGGAGCGCCTGTAATATAGACAGGAACACCGTAGTATTTGGAGACGATTGCTATCTGGCTTGTTCCGACCTTATTGAAGACGTAACCGTCGAGACATATTGCGTCTGAGGCACAAGTAAAGACGTCGATTCTTTCATTCGCCATGACAAAGGACGGCATGTTGTCTGTTATGACGGTTGTGTCGAATCCCATATCGACCGAGAGCGTTGCGGTGAGTCTTGCCCCCTGAAAGTAGGGCCTTGTCTCAGGGCAGAAGAGTTTTATATCGTTTCCCCTCCGTCTGCACTCTCTCAGCATCATGCCGACTATCGTATCGCCGTAGCATTGTGTCATTATGTGAGCGTTAGATGGAAACTTATCAACAAGATACTCAGCCATCTTCGAGATTTTGAAATATCTTCTGTTGTTTGCTTCTATGCACTCCTCTCTTATTGCGATATCTGCTCTTTTGCCTTCTTTAATTGCTTTCTCTGCAGCTCTATATGCATTTTCGGTTAGTATTGACATGCGTTTCTTTGTCGTAGGTCGTGCACTCGATATTTCTTCCGATGCCTTCTTCAGAAATTCAAGCTGATCTTTTTCCTTCATCCCCCGGCATTCCCATGCTGCGAGCGCCATCCCCATTGGAGAAGCGGTATACGGCCCTGCGGACTGGGTTACCATATTCCGTATAGCATCCCTGACTTCAAGATAGGTGCGGCATACTACAAATTTCTTTTCAAATGGATATACTCTCCTGTCGAGTATTCTGACTATGCCCTCGTCATACCATGCAATATTTTCATATTTGAGTATTGCTGCCAGATCTTTGTCCTGTCGTTCCACGATATGTTCTCCAATGCAATATTATCGACATATTCATGATTAAATCCACAATTTCATTCTCTTTTGATCGCTATCTTCGACAGACTCAAATTAAGACAGTTGTGTTGATGTCGAGGGTTTAAGCGACATAAATATTCTGCTGTATTATGCCACCTTATTAAAGTCGATGATGGTGAATTCCTGCATAAGGAGTCTAACCTTTTCGGTAATTGCTTCAATCTTTTTCACAACATCCCCTGTGTAGAAAATTTCATCGCACTCCAGACATTTATAACAAGGGATATTTCTGATAACCAGAAGTCCGAATCCCATTTCAATAGCCTCGCTTGTTGTACTTTTGTATGCTTCTTTTCCACATCTCATGCATTTCATTTGATTTCCTCCTTTCTGGTTTTCAAATCCGACTCCCATCTTGTAGAATCAGGAATATAAGCGGTAATGATATATATGTATCCATCATCCAAGCTTGCACAAACATGAAGATTCTTTTCATTGGAGTTTCCTAGAATAAGACAACTGGGGAATGGATAATCATCAGGATATTCTTCAATGATGGAGCCATTATTAAGCACATTCTCAACATCTTCAAGAAGTATGCCACGCTCCATGAATCTTCTTCTGGAATGTTGTGTCAATACAATCGTTTCTGGCTTGTTCAATAACTGAAATTGCTCCATTGAGTAAATCATTGTAATATTCTACCTTCCACGATAAATCTTTCAACAAAACATCTTTATGCTTTCAATAATTATACATAAACCTATTCTTTCTTTGCAAGTTTGTTTACATTGCTTAAGTTGTGCATTTCTGCGGTACAAGATATATGTATGATTAGCTATGCGGATTTTCATATGCTATCTTTATATCATCCGGAAGAACGTCTGGAATGACCTTATCTTCGCTGTCGTTCTCAATAGTCATGGTGCGATACCAACCTTTGGCGCGAGGTTCTTTAATTTCCTCCTCTTGAGTCTTTACTTGATTCTACATTCAGAAGACAAGCGGAATAAAGGGTTTTTTTATTGAAAAGTAGGTTGTTTTATCAAGCAAGTTTTCAATAGAAAGTTGTCAAATGGATAGATCTTGTGTATGATCTTAATTGAAAAGTAGGTTGTTTTATCAAGCAAATTTTCAATTGAGGTGCTTATGGAAATCAAAAGGGACTTATATCTTGAAAAGATCAAATCATCTATGTGGAATGGCCAGGTTAAGGTTATCACAGGAATAAGAAGATGCGGGAAGAGCTATCTTCTTAATCCCTTATTTTACAATTATTTACTTACTCTCGGGGTTAAAAGGGAAAACATTTTATCCATTGAGCTGGATAAGACAAAAGACATCAAATACCGCAATCCTCTTTCTCTTGCGTCATATGTGAGAAAGCTCGTTGAAGGGAAGAAAGAGCAGTTTTATCTTTTTATTGATGAGATACAGATGTCGGACGTAGTAAATAATCCATTCAATGAGGAGGGAAAGAAAATAACATTCTATGATGCCCTCAATGATCTAAGGGAGCTGCCAAATCTCGATATCTATGTAACCGGCAGCAACTCAAAGATGCTTTCGCGTGATATTCTCACAGAGTTCAGAGGCCGCAGTGATGAAATAAGAGTGCATCCATTGTCGTTCAAGGAGTTTTATTCGGCATTTGGTGGAGATAAAACAGAGGCTTTCGATGAATATGCATTTTACGGGGGCATGCCGTTTGTGCTTTCAAAGAAGAATGAAGAGGATAAAATCGACTATCTCAAGTCTCTCTTTTCTACTGTGTACATCAGAGATATAGTTGAACGAAGAAAAATCAGGCGTGAGGATATTCTTTCTCTTATAATTGATCTTCTTTCGTCTTCTGTCGGTTCGCTTACTAATCCGAATAAGATAGCAGACACCATGAATTCACGACAGAAACTAAAGGGAGAGGATCTCGTTTCCGTCAATACCGTGAAATCATATATCGACAATATCCTGGATGCATATCTTTTTGAAGAATGCAGACGCTATGATGTAAAAGGAAAGAATTATTTTGATTATCCAAATAAATATTACTGTGTGGACTTAGGCCTCAGAAATGCCCGTATCGGGTTCAGACAGCAGGAGATGACTAATATAATGGAGAACATCCTGTACAACGAGCTCAGAACACGCGGCTTTGCGGTCGACGTCGGTATTGTCAGCAGTTCAGAAATCAATTCTTCCGGACGCAGTGCAATGAAAACAAGAGAAATAGACTTCATTGCCGTAAAAGGAAGCAGAAAGATTTACATACAGTCGGCTTATGCAATGGAAACAGAGGAAAAGGAGAGAGATGAGAACAAACCTCTTCTTCTTACAGACGATATGTTCCAGAAGATTATCGTGCGCCACGACATTACAAAGAGGTGGTATAACGAAAAAGGAATATTGAATATCGGGATTATCGATTTTCTTCTTGATGACACTGTCATATAATTTTTCTGTTTTCATACATTTCGAATATAATGAGGAAAATTAAAGGTCCGGGAGAAAAAGGATGGTAAAAGGCTACGAATACAGAATATATGAAGAAGCTGCCTCATACATAAGAGGACTAATCGACACCGTTCCCGATATAGCAGTCGTTCTCGGAACAGGATGCCAGTCATTCAAAAACCTTCTTGAGAATAAGGTTGTAATACCGTATTCCTCCATTCCAAACTTTCCCGTAACGACGAATAAGAGCCACGAAGGCCTGATGATCGCAGGTTATATAAAAGATAAATATATCCTTGTTCTCTCGGGACGCTTCCACTACTACGAAGGCTACACCATGGAGGAGTTGAACATACCTGTCCATGTGCTTTATGTACTTGGGATAAATAGAATAGTTCTCACTAATGCCTCCGGCTCGTGTAATGAAGATTTCAGACCCGGAGACGCCATGATAATCAAAGACCATATAAAACTCTTCGGGGGATCTCCAATGAGAGGAGAGAATATCGAGGAACTCGGGCCGCGCTTCTTCGGCGTGGGCGATCTCTATAAAGCAGAGTTCAGAAAGAAAGCGCTTGAGTGCGCAGAAAGAGCATCTCTTCCTGTTCATGAGGGCGTATATATGTTCTTTCCGGGACCCCAGTTCGAAACGAAAGCCGAGATCAATGCCGCCCGCATTCTCGGTGCGGATGCAGTCGGAATGAGTACAGTCACAGAAGCTTTGACGGCAGCCCACTCGGGAATGGAAGTTCTTGCCATTGCGCTTATTACGAATATGGCGACGGGACTTGTGGACAATGTGGACGGAAGTGAAGTGGACGAAGTTGCACTTAAGGCTGCTCCCGCTTTTACCGCGTACCTCCTGGATGTTATAATGACTATATTGGAGTAACGATGTCTATACTATTTAAGAACGCAAAGATATTGACAACTGTCAATGATGATTTTGAGACAATAGAAAACGGCTATCTCGGAGTAGATGGAAAGACAATCAATTATATCGGGAAAGAAAGACCTTCCTTTTCATATACCGAAGAAAAGGATATGTATAATAAGCTTCTTCTTCCGGGACTTGTGAACTCTCACGGCCACAGTGCAATGAATCTTTTAAGGGGACTCGGAAGCGGACTCCCTCTTGATGAATGGCTCCATCATTTATGGCCGATAGAAGATATGATGAGAGACGAGGATTTTCTATCCGGAATGGAGATGGCTGTCCTTGAAATGCTCGCCGGCGGCACTACGTCCTTCTGTGATATGTACATGAGACCTATGGTGACACAGTCTGTCATAGAAAAAAGCGGGATGAAGGCCGATTTGACAAGAGTTGTCATGGGTGGTGATGATAGTACCGACTATCTAAAGTTCCCAAACCGGACTGAATCTCTTGAGTTTTATAAGGCTTTTAACGGAGCTTTTGACGACAGACTCCATGTGGACTGGTCCGTTCATGCAGAGTACACGATAAACGAGAGGATTGCTTCTCTATGGGCTGATGAGATAAATACTCTCGGAGGGAGGCTTCACATTCACCTCTCGGAGACAGAGAAGGAGAGGATGGAGTGTATAGAGAGGCACGGTAAGAGCCCTGTCAAATGGTTTAACGACCTGGGCTTTTTTAATATACCATGCTATGCCGCACATTCTGTGTGGGTTGATGACGAGGACCTAGAAATAATGAAGGAGAAGGGTGTTAGTCCCGTCCACAACCCATCGAGCAATCTAAAGCTCGGAAGCGGTTTCGCTCCTGTGAAGAAGATGCTCGATATGGGACTCAACGTAGGACTCGGCACAGACGGCTCTGCCAGCAACAATAACCTCGACATGTTCGAAGAGATGCATATCGCGGCTCTTATCAGTTCTGGGTATTTGAGAGACCCGACTGCTCTCAAAGCCGGAGATGTATTGAAAATGGCGACAGAAAACGGCGCACATCTACAGGGAAGAGATAACACGGGATCCATCGCTGTCGGTAAGGATGCCGATATAATTGCCATCGACCTCGATAAACCCCATCTTGTTCCAGACTGGGACACCCCTGCGCTTGTCGTCTATTCAGCCCACGCCTCCGATGTTGTGATGACCATGGTCGACGGTAAGATACTATACGAAAACGGAGAGTATCTGACGCTCGATAGAGATCTTATTTTCTCCTCATATAAAAAGAGTGCAGAGAGACTCGGGAAGGCTATTCTTTAAAAGGTTTCTCTTTAAAAAGGCGTAGCCTCTCCTGCATTTGACAAGAGGTCCATATATTTTATGTCGTCGAGTCTGCAGGATGTGTCGATTATGCCGTTACGGCGGTAGAACTCGATGCGGGAGAGCTTTTTCTCCAACCCGCTCCCGACGGGCGCTTCAACATCGAGGATTACCGCATGTTCCGGGTTCGTCTCTTTGACATAGGCCGGAATCTTTGAGCCGTATTCCTTCTTTCTTTCGTCAGGGTTCACCGCAAGGTAGAAAACATAAGAGGAGTCTTTGAAGTTGACGTAGTAGACAATGCCGGCGAATCTCTCCTCTTCATAGAAGGAAAGAAAGTGTCTCTTTCTTATAAAGGTAAATAATCTCAATTGTGATGATGGACAAGTTCATCGGGAGGAAAAGCATAGAGAAGGAGAGCCTCCGCCCTCCAGTATTCTCCTTTTTTGAAGCATTTCCTACTTCGAGCATTGCTCTCTCCTGTTACCGAAAAGGACAGTCTCGAAGAGAGTGCGTGTTTTCTCTTCTCCGAGTTTCTTCTTGAATACATCTGTCGAGACACCGCCTCTTTTGATGAGATTATCGACATAGAAGTCTATCTTCTCCCTCTTCTTGTCCCGGGAAGCGATTGTTTCCGCCTTTGATTCCACAAAAGCTTCTAAATACTCCTCCTCGAGGTGTGAGATACTCTCTCTGTCCTTTGTCCTGAGTGATATGCTCTCCTTGAGCTTTATACGGTCGTACCAGTTCTCCCCGGGGTCCCGCTTTTCCAGCGTGGAGTATTTTTCCTTGACGGCCGAGAGAGATGAGGCATCATAGCTCTTGAGAGTAGTGTCATAGAGTTCGATGATGAGTGTTGTCTTTTCCCCGGCTCTTATTGTGTCGTGGGAGTAGATCGGCTTATCGAGAGAGGAGGGGACTATGATGAGAGAGAACATCGTCATAATCGAGAGCGGCGCTTTTGCCTCCATTATGGATACGTGTCCGAGACCGGCGGCTTCATAGGCTTTTATAGTGAATTTCATCCCGTTGACGTGTAGATCAGACCAGATGGAGGTATCGATTTCTCTGAGATGGTGTTTTCTTCCGATTATCTCAAGGACTTTCTCACTCGTCATTATTGCTCCTCCTCGAGAACAAGTTCCTCAAGCCCCTTTTTATGCATTATGAGAGACGAAAGGAAGAATGATGCCTGCCCGAGAGTATTGACGCCTTCTCCTATCCAGTTGTAAAGGGAGACGGTGAAATCTTGTGATGAGAGGTATCCCATCATGAGAGACGAGATGAATGAGATGATGTATAAAACGAGGAGAGGCTTAAGAGAGAGACTGAATGCTATCTTCACGAGTGATATCTCCATTAAGAGCAGTCCCGTAATCATGAGAGTGACAAAGAGAAATGTTCCGCTGAAGTAGGGCGGAACACCGCCTTCTCTCTCAAGGCCCTTCATTCCCGATATCGTAACAACCGCGACGATGACGGCGAGAGAAGCGTAGACAACGCTTCTGAAGATCACAGCGCTTCTCCTTTCTTTTCCGTCTTTTGTCTGACGGTGTGTCACGAGAGCAAAGAGCCCGAGCCCCGAGAGGATGAACCCGAGTGACTGGAGGGGGAAGAAGATGCTGTCGAGAGACGAAAAGTCACAGAGCCCTATGGCATACATGAGCTTATAGAGGGCCTTAAGAAATCCCGCTGCGATAACATCACATGTTCCCGCTGCATAGAGCGCAAAGGCTCCCTTACTCATCTTGTTGTAGAGATCACGGCTCAGTATGACAGACGAGAGGGTGAAGAGAACGACGGGGAGAAAATCGAAAAGCGAGAGGGGAACGGAGAACTCCTTCATCTCTGTTTCTCCTCTTTCTTATTGAGGTGATAGACGGGAAGAAGAGGAATGATTATCGGAGTGCTGTCGGCATAGGATGTGTATTCCTTATTGTCTTTATACCTCTTCATCTGTCTCTTTTCGAGCCTCTGGGCGCCGTTGAACATTATGTAGACAATCGATATGTAAGCAATAACCGCCATTATCCATTCTCCCGCTCTATCATAGGCCGTTATGCCGGATATGAAGACACCAGTCCAGAAAGTAATCTCTCCGAAGTAGTTTGGGCACCTCACCATTCTGTAGAGTCCCTTTGTTGCGACCATATCGGGTCTTTGTTTCTTCTGTTTCGACTTCTGGCTGTCGGCAACGCTTTCAAGAATAATCCCCGTAATTGAAACCGCCATCCCGATAAGAGGAACGAGGATATCTTTCTTTCCGTTGACGACTCTGAAAAGCATGGGGCTTACCTGCATGGTATAGAGTGCCGAGACGAAGATCCATATGACGAGAAGCACAAAGAAGGGCATCTTCTTCTCGCTGTTTTTACTCAATGTATCTTTACATACATCAGTCTTCCGAAACTGTGCATTCTTTCTCTCCCTGTAGATTAAAAAGAGAGAGAGCCTCGATCCGTAGATGACGAAAAGAAGCATTTCGAGTGTGATTATGAAGAGCGGGGATGGTGAATTAGATGTCATATAGATGACAAATACCGTAATGCCGCCCCCGAGAACAGCAAGTCCGTATCCGATGGAAAGGAAATACACGAACTTATAAAAACCTATGGATGATAGAACTGCCGTTACGGCATATATTATTCCGAGTAGACTCCAGCTCATTTCTTATCCCCCTCTTTGAAATATTCGTTTATGTACTTCTTGAAGCTGTGCTCACCGATCTTCGTATCTCCTACAAGGTTGTGGCTGAGAGTCCACTTCGAGAAGAGGATTATGTCGTGTTTTCCCTCTTTCTTAATCTTGGGAAGATTAGCCAGTACGGAGAAGAGGAAGATAGGCGCCCACTTTATCTTGAGGGGCTTACCTGCTGCATCGAAGCACATCCCGGCCATCTCAACATATGAATAGGTCTCTTTTCCTCCCACGTTGTATGTCTTATTTGTTTCCTCCATATGGTCGACGATGAATGCTGCGAAGTCCGGGCAGTCGACGACATTCGCCTTCACGTCCCCGTATCCCTTCAAAAGCTGCATCTCGCCTTTATCGACATAAGGCTTGAAGACCTTTGCTATGTCGTAGAAGTATCCTGTCGGGCGGTAGATAACCCAGTCCATCCCGCCTTTCTTCAATTCTTCTTCCACCATGTACTTTGCGTGGAGCATCGGAACTTTTTCAGCACCCTTTTCGTCGCACGAAATAACCGAAATGTAGTTGAACTTCTTCGCTCCGGCTCTCTCTGCTTCCTTATAGAGGTTCATATTCCCCCTGTAGTCTATGTCGTAAGAGGTGAGGGTTCTGCTTGCTCCGGTGAGACCCATTGTCGTTATTACGACGTCTACTCCGTCACATATTCCCCTGAGGCTTTCCTCTTTTGTTGCATCTATGCTTTTAAATGTGTACTTTCCTTCGAGTGATGGAATCTTTTTCTCCCTCAGGTCCGCTGCCGTTACATCATATCCTTTTGAACACAATACCTTGAGTATTTCACATCCGAGATTGCCGAATGCCCCTGCAAGTAAAACTTTCATACTTCTTTCTCCTTATTTCCTGTTCTTTTCCTTTGATCTTTTGTCGTTGATTATAGCCATGTGCTCCGCCGTGACGAGCGTTACGTTGTTCTCCTTCGCCCATTCGACACATCCCCTGAGCACAACGGGAAGGAATATTCTCGGGACACCTAGAATGGTATTGAGGGCGTCGTCGGTGAATTTAACGGTGTCGTCTGCACGGTTTGCCGCATACCTCACAGATTCAAGAGTAGTCTTTCTCACCTGGAGAAGCTCTGCTTTCATATGTCTCTTTCTGTGGTACCAGAAGTTCTTCGAGTCTCTGTAGCCGTAGTCGACGGGAAGGGGAGGGAAGTCCGATGCCTTGACGCCGTTGATGATTGCGTCCTTATATCTCTTCTTCATCAATATCCTGTCGATTTTGAGAATGAAGTGTGCTCCGAACTTACTTGTAATGCCGTTGAAGTCATGGTATGGAGGCTCGTACCCGTTGAGAAGTCCCGCCATATCTTTGTCGGCGCCGTCGAGCTCTCTCATCCATGTGCACTCTACAGCCTCTATTGCATCTCTGAGTACAAGAGGCCTTTTCTCTCCCGTTTCCTCCTCGACGAGTCCCTTTTCAAGACGGAATGCACATTTCGGCATTTTGTCTTCCGGTTTGTCTCCCGGCCACGAAAGCTTCACGGCTTCCTTGAATGATTTGGGACTGTCGTCGATGAAATTGATTGCACACTTACCGTTTCTCAATATGTTCTGTGCCGTATTCGACGAGTTACGGCAGCAGAGAAGCATTGCATAGTAATCCTTTCCCGCTACATAGTAAGGCTGCACAAGCGAATAGGGCCCGAGTGTCGTCTGTTCATCCTCACACAGTGTGCTGATGATTACAGTCGGCATCGGGAAGAAGAGAGATGTCTGATAGAAGTTATCGACAATCCTTAGATTTTCAAAGCTGCTCATTTTTCCTCCTGGATCAACCTGAATATTATTTTTCTCAGTTTCTCATACTCCACATCCTCCATTACCCAGCACAATATTGACTCGGAAATGAAAGAAGGGAGAAAGTCGTCGTTTTTTATCACGTCTCTTATCAAAGAAGCGATCTGCTCTCTCAGCATGATGTGCCACTTCGGGGAAATGGAGGCAAACTTCTTCTTCGCATCCTCGTTCGAAAAGAGCTTTTCGTTCTCCCTGATAAAACCCCTCAGCATTTCATATATGCCTTCGATTCTCGCCGCAGCATCGTCTTCCATCGTCTCCCTGAACGAAGATAAACACTTGTTCCAGTCCTCGCTTATGACGGAGGCGACAAGCATGTCCTTCGAGCTGAAGTAGTTGTAAACAGTCCCGACAGCTATCCCCGTCGATGAGGAGACAGAGCGTATCGTTATTTTCGAGTAATCCCCGCTGTCGAGAAGTTTCCTTACTTCTTTCATTAGAGTTTCTCTGATCTCCGGAATAAGTTTAGGCATTTCCGCTCCTTTATGAACATGTTCATTTAAAGTGTCATCTCATAGTCAATGATTGTCAATATCGTATATATAAATTTTTATATAATTTTAAAGTTCGACAGGACAAAGAGTTGTTCTGTAGCTTTCGAAAATGAAAATTTCTGCTTTCTTTTGTGAAATATATGATATATACTCAATTTGAATGAGGGAGTTAACTATGATTGATTCTACAATTGGTATGTTCAAGCTTTACGAT
>CAVHKW010000110.1:0-5904 GCA_963636745.1 uncultured Oscillospiraceae bacterium
GCTTGGGTTACTCCCAGCTAGGATGCTGCTACTTCTCTTAAGTCAACAGCATTGGCGGAAAGCCCTCTTTTCATTTAAATTTTCATTGACTTAGAGCGTATTATTTTTGAAAATATAACGGTAAGCATAGCTTTGTTACTCTCTCTTACGATATAACAAAATGCTTTGGTAATATTTCATAGTTGCTGTTGACTTATTGCTTTTAATGGAAAATAGTAAGTCAGCAGGTTTTTTAATGAAAGAAAAAAGCATCGAGATCCTCAATATATGTACGGAAGCGGGCAGGATTATGCTCGAAAACGGGGCCGAAGTCTTCCGCGTCGAAGACACACTCATTCGTATTGCCGGGTACTACGGAATAACCGACGCAGAGTTCTTCGTGCTCACGAACGGCATCCTCTCGTCGGCAACAGATAAAGACGGAGCCTCATCGGGGAGGGTCAAGTTCATTCCGTCGAATAAACCGTGCCTTTCGAAAGTTATCGCAATTAACCAGCTCTCACGTGAGATATGCGAAGGTAAATACACGGTGGAAGAAACCAAAGAAGAGCTCTTGAGAATAGACCATATGAATGAAGAGCCCGGTGTTATTATTGTCGCGGCAACAGCTTTAGCATCGGCATCCTTCACCTTCCTCTACAACGGCACATTTAAAGACGCTCTCCTTACTTTTTTCTCCGGTCTTCTTCTCAGCCTCTTTTCTTTGTTCCTCTCCAAGGTGAAAGCGAACAAGGTTATTACAAACGTATTCGGCTCTGCACTCGTAAGTGCATTCTGCCTTCTCTTCTATACACTCGGACTCGGAAGCAACATGAACGCCATGATCGCAGGAGCAATAATTCCTCTCATTCCCGGAGTGAGCTTTGTCAACGGCATACGCGATATAGCAAAGGGCGACTATCTATCGGGCATGGTGAGGCTTCTCGATTCGCTCTTTGTCTTTCTTTCGATTGCTGTGGGAGTGGGCTTCGTACTTGCCCTCTATTCAAGGATCCGTGGAGGGCTCTATCTATGAAGCTTTATATCATCCTGGCGGCATTCCTCGGAACAATTGCATTCTCCGTTTTATATCACATTCCAGCGAAATACTGGCTCTCATGCGGCCTCATCGGAACGGCGGGGTGGATTATCTACTCATACTTCTCGCCTCTTCTGGGTTACACATTCGGCATATTCCTTGCAACATGCACAGTCACATTCCTCTCGAGGTTCACGGCAGTGAGACTGAAGACTCCCGAGATAGTCTTTCTCATCTCCGGTATATTCACAATCGTTCCCGGTGCCGATATATACTGGACGGTCTACTATCTTGTCTCCGAGCAGCTCGATAAGGCTCTCGTAAGCTCGGGTAATGCCTTTAAGGCATGCCTCGGCATTGTCTACGGGATAATCTTCATTCATGCGCTCCCACAGAAACTCTTTGTGAAATTGAACAGGGGAGGAAAAGATGAAAGACGATAGAGCGGTGGTAATAAGCCTCGATGCAATGACTGGAGAGGATCTCAAAGAGCTCTCGAAGAGAAAAAACACACACAGTCTTCTCTCTTCTTCGTCCCTTGTCGAGAACATACACGTCGTCTACCCTTCCCTGACATATCCCTGTCATGCATCCATTCTCACGGGATGTTATCCCGATAAGAGCGGGATATACCACAACGAGATTCTCGATATAAAAAGAGAGGAGAATCCATGGTTCTGGTGGGAGTACTACCATAAGAGAAAAACGATAATAGACACTGCTAATGACGCTTCTCTCATTACTGCTGCAATAGGTTGGCCCACCCTTGCAGGAAAAAGAGCGAAGTACACCATTCCCGAGATATGGCCCGATAAGGCGGCAAAAGATATAGAGGGGATGTACAGGGCGGCAGTCAGCCCCGACGCGTGGGATATTTTCGAAAAGAACAGACACTTTCTCCTTGAGAGGTTAAAGCCCTTCTATGACCTTTTCTCCACAGCGGGTGCAGTCGATATAATAAAAAACCACAAACCGCATCTTACGCTCATCCACCTCTCACAGCTCGACCATGTAAAACACAAAAGAGGTTCCGATAAGAGCGTACTCGAGTGCGCATACGACTTCCTTGACGAGAGAATCGGCGAAATAATCACCTCCCTCAAAGAGGCCGGAATCTATGATGACACCACATTCTTTCTTCTCGGAGACCACGGACAAATGGACGTGAAGAAAGTCTTTTCAATCAACAGGCTTCTCAAAGATATGGGGTATATAACAACAGACTCGGACGGGAGAATCGAGAGCTACAGGATTCTCTGTCATCCGGCATCATTTTCGGCCGAGGTATATATCTCAGACATAGACGAAAAGGAAGCCGAAGCGGTTTTGAAGAAAATACAGGAGGAGTACCCGGGGACTATAGACCGCATCATGACAAAGTTTGAAACCGGGGAGATCTATCATCTCTCGGGTCCCTTCTCATTCGTCATCGAGAGCACGGGTAACCTCATCTACTCATATAAGACCGACCTTCCTCTTTTCATGGACAGGGCCGAGGCCGATAAGTGTGGCATATCATACTCGACACACGGCTATGCTCCGGAGAGAGGCCCCAGGCCCTTCTTCGCCGTATGCGGTAAGAGAGCGGAGAAAGGAGCGGTGATCCCCTGGGCGAGACTCATCGACGAAGCGCCGACAATTCTTTCGCTCTTTTCTCTCAAGCCTCCTCGCGATATTGACGGCAGAGTGATTGAAGGTTTATTACGTTAAGCTCTCTTCGAGATAGAGATCCGTCACATCCTTTACTTCCTGCATTGTCCTGTCGAGTCTCCTGTTGAGCTCCGCACACTCGAGAAGTTTCTCCCTCAGCTCTTTTTTAACCTCGTCGGGAATGTCTTTCTTGTACATGAGGCGGTGCTCGAGGGACGCCCATTGATCCATTGCCATGGTCCTGAGCTGTATCTCAACCTTCATCTGTCTCTTTCCCTTTTCGAGGTATATCGGGACTTCGACTATCAAATGGAGGGATCTGTAACCGCTCTCTTTGGGATTCTTGATATAATCCCTCTCCTCAAAGAGCGTCACATCGTCATGGGCGAGAATGGAATCCTTGAGCGAATATATGTCGTTTTCAAAGGGGCAGACGACTCTGACTCCAGCTATGTCGTATATGTTCTTCTCTATCGATTCAAGCGATATATTAATCCCCTTCCGTCTTGCCTTGTCGTAGATCTGGTCGATGCTCTTGAGCCGCGTTGATATACTTTCTATCGGGTTTCTGTCGTAGGTAATTGAATACTGCTCGTCGAGAACCCTGAACTTCGTCTCGACCTCCATCATGGCACTGCGGTAATAGGAAAGAAGCTCCCTTATTGGATAGGTAGAGCTCTGGAGACGTGCTCTCATCTGCTTTTCCATCCTTTCCGCAAGTTCCCTCTTTTTGCCTTCTATATCGAAAAGAAGCGGTATGTTTGCCATAAAACCTCCAAAGTAAAGGTAACAAAAGAAAAGGAAAGGTAAAGTGAAGAAAGCGTGTATTTTCTGTTTTTCTCCCGGCGCACTATTTACAACTATCCTCCTTATTGATAATCTTTACTAATAAGAAAAGACGGAGGTAAGACTATGAAAAAATGGGTTTGTCCTGTATGCGGTTATGTACATGAAGGCGATGAGCCGCCTGAGAAGTGCCCCATCTGTAAGGCACCGGGAAGTAAGTTCTCTCTCCAGAAGGAAGAGATGGTGTGGAAGGCAGAGCACGTGGTGGGAGCCGGAAAGGTATTTCCGGATGATGTACCGGAGAGTGTGAGAGAGGAGATTATCTCGGGCCTGAGGTCAAACTATGAGGGCGAGTGCTCGGAAGTCGGAATGTACCTTGCTTTTGCACGTGCGGCACACAGGGAGGGATATCCTGAAATCGGACTCTATTGGGAGAAGGCTGCGTACGAAGAAGCGGAACACGCTGCTAAATTTGCAGAGCTCCTTGGTGAAGTCGTAACAGAGAGCACAAAGAAGAATCTCGAAATGAGAGTCGACGCGGAGAACGGAGCGACAAGTGGAAAGTACGAACTGGCGATGCTTGCAAAGAAGTACAACCTCGATGCTGTCCATGACACCGTCCACGAGATGGCACGTGACGAGGCGCGGCACGGAAAGGCGCTCAAGGGACTCCTCGAGAGGTACTTCGGTAAGAAAAATTAACAAAGGGCATCTACGGATGCTCTTTTTCTTTATAGAAAACGAGTTACAGTCAAGCGTAATCGTTAAAAATCCAAATTTAAACAGCTTTTTGTATTTTATTAAAACTCTCATAGATGTTGAAAAGAGCGCTGTTTGGGGTTATCCTTAATAGGTGCGGGAAAGATAGGAGGTACTCTCCCTCATTCTCTGCATAAAAAAGTGATTAATCCCTAACAGACTTATGTCTGGACAAATTGTCTAAGGAGGCTCTTTCATGGTGAGAAGAAAAATGAAATCCATGGACGGCAACAACGCAGCGGCTCATGTCAGCTATGCATTCAGCGAAGTTGCTTGTATCTATCCTATCACTCCATCCAGCCCGATGGCTGACTTTGTGGACCAATGGAGTGCTAACGGCCTGAAGAATATCTTCGGAACACAGGTCAAAGTCGTCGAAATGCAGTCTGAAGCAGGCGCAGCAGGTGCTGTTCACGGTTCTCTCGGAGCCGGTGCTCTCACCTCTACCTACACAGCCAGTCAGGGTCTTCTCCTGATGATCCCTAACATGTACAAGATTGCCGGCGAGCAGCTTCCTGCTGTCTTCCATGTTTCAGCTAGAACAGTAGCTACTCAGGCACTCAACATCTTCGGAGATCACAGCGACGTTATGGCATGCCGCCAGACAGGTTTTGCTATGCTCTGCGAGGGCAACGTCCAGGAAGTTATGGATCTCTCCCCTGTTGCTCATCTTTCTGCAATCAGCGGCAAGGTTCCTTTCATCAACTTCTTCGACGGTTTCAGAACATCACACGAAATCCAGAAGATTGCTGTCTGGGATTACGATGATCTGAAAGATATGTGCGACATGAAGGCTGTCAAGGAATTCAGAGAACATGCACTCAATCCCGAGCATCCTCACATGAGAGGTTCTCATGAGAACGGAGACATTTTCTTCCAGCACAGAGAAGCATGCAACAAGTACTATGATGCTCTTCCCGAAGTTGTAGAGAGCTACATGGACAAGGTCAACAAGAAGCTCGGAACAAACTACCAGCTCTTCAACTACTACGGTGCTGAAGATGCAGACAGAGTCATCATCGCAATGGGTTCTATCTGTGATGTCGCAGAAGAAGTCATCGACTACCTCAATGCACACGGAGAGAAGGTCGGACTTGTCAAGGTAAGACTCTACCGTCCGTTCAAGGCAGATAAGCTCATCCAGGCTATCCCGGCAACATGTAAGAAGATCGCTGTCCTCGACAGAACAAAGGAGCCCGGCGCTCTCGGAGAGCCTCTCTATCTCGACGTCGTCACAGCTCTCAGCGAGAACGGCATTAATGACAAGACAGTCATCGGCGGCCGCTACGGTCTCGGTTCCAAGGATACACCTCCATCAAGCGTATTCGCAGTTTACGACGAACTCAAGAAGGACGAGCCCAAGAGACAGTTCACACTCGGTATCGTGGACGATGTCACACACCTCTCGCTCGAGGAAGACAAGAATGCTCCGAACACAGCAGCAGAAGGAACAATCGAGTGTAAGTTCTGGGGTCTCGGCGGTGACGGTACAGTCGGTGCAAACAAGAACTCCATCAAGATCATCGGAGACTACACAGATAAGTATGTACAGGCTTACTTCCAGTATGACTCGAAGAAGACCGGCGGTGTTACAATCTCACACCTCAGATTCGGCGACAAGCCAATCAGAAGCCCCTACTACATCAGCAAGGCTGACTTCGTTGCATGCCACAACCCGAGCTATGTAACAA
>CAVHKW010000111.1:0-6596 GCA_963636745.1 uncultured Oscillospiraceae bacterium
ATAAGATACAGCTCTATGCAATGGGACTTTTCTTCCTTGTACTCCTCTATAACTCTCCCTCAGGCCTTGTCATCTACTGGATCTGCAACAATATCTTCTCGCTCGTGAAGACGATAGTATTGAAGACAAAGCATCCGGGAAGGATACTTCATACATTCATAAGTCTCGGCCTGCTTGGAGCAACATATATGCTCCGGAATACCAACCGAAAGAAGCTTGTTCTTTTGGCATTCTGTACTGTCCTTTTCATTTCCAGGCCATATATATTGAAGCTTTATAGGAAAGTTAAGTCCAAGTTTAATATAGATTTATTACCCCCCCCCAGACGGTCTTCATCATCTAAGGCCTATTTCTATCTTGTTCTCTCGGCAGGTACAGCCCTCGCTCTGCTCTGCGGTCTTCTACTGCCGTCCTCTACGATAGCAACCTCTCCTGAAGAGTTTTCTTTTATCGGGAATGTAACTAACCCGACATCATTCGTCTGGTCTACTCTCTGGCTCTATATGGGCTTCTTCCTCTTCTGGCCTCTTGTCATATATAAGATGTTTGGAGAGAAAACAAAGAGAATGGAAGCTCTTATCCTTTTTACTATACTTGTAGTCGCCCTCTGTGATGCCTTCCTCTTCAATCTTGATTACGGTACATTGACTGCACAATTTAAAATCACAGAAGGAACAAACCTTGAGGCAGCCACGGCAATGAACACATTCGGACCATTCATCGTCGCTGCGGTTACTGTACTACTGTTTCTCATCATTGATGCATATGGTAGAACAGGAATTTTCTCCTTTATCTCACTCTCAGTAATTATTGCCGAAATAATTCTTGGGACAGGAAAAATAAATCAGATTGAAAAGAGATTCAATGCCTATAGTTTACTTAAAGATGAAGCCGAAGATGAATTAAATACAGAAGATGAGGGAATCTACACCCTCAGTAAAGACGGGAAGAACATTGTTGTCATATTCCTCGACAAAGCTATCAGCAGTTTCCTCCCTTACGCACTTGAGCAGGTGGACGGATTGAAGGAACAGTTAGAGGGATTCACTTACTACCCGAACACCGTCAGTATGGGAAACTGTACAGTAATCGGCAGCCCCGCAATGATGGGAGGATACGAATATACTCCTGATAAGATGAACGAGAGAGAGGGTTTTCTGCAGGACCTTCATAATGAAGCTTCAACAATAGCTCCCATACTCTTCAGTAATGCAGGCTATTGTGTCACAGTAACGGATCCCCCATTCCCCAACTATTCAATGCGACATGATTTAAGCGCCTTCTCAAGCATTGAGAATGTTAAAGCCCTGGAAGTATATGACCGATATGTAAACAAATATATCTCCAGATTTGTGAGTAATAACATATCAGATGAAGAGGCTGCAGAATTGACGAGGAACGGTGCCGTCAACTTCTCTCTACTCCAGATAATGCCGAACATCTTTAGAGTTACCTTTTACTGGTGTTGTTTTGATTCTTCTATTGTCGATACAGATATCATCAACTGGCTCTCCGCGCTCTATTACCTTGATGAATCCACTATTTTCACGGAAGGCGAAAACACATACACCTTTATAGGAAATGAACTCACCCATAATCCCGCACTGCTGGACAGCAACCTCATAGCTCCTGCATCAGAAGATAATGCTTTCAAATCCATACTTCCCGTTACGGATGAAAACACCGTAAACTACTATTCAGTCTTCTGTGCAGCTCTCAAAGAGGTAGGGAGGTGGATGGATTATCTTAGGCTGAACAACGTTTACAACAACACGAGAATCATCATAACCTCTGACCACGGCTATGCTGTCAATACGGCAATCACCACAAGCGGCAAACCATACTTTATGCCGCTTCTGTTAGTAAAAGACTTTGACTCCAGTGGCGAACTCAAGAGTGACGACACCTTCATGACCAACGCAGATACCATCTTTCTTGCAACCGACAATCTGGAAGAAATCACAATGATAAACCCGTATACGGGAAATGAACTTAAGCAGGATAAAGATGAAGGTGTTGATGTCTATTCAATTTACACCAACGAATGGCATGGCCCAAAGTTAGTCGGTAGGACCCGATTTACTCTTATAAAAGAGAATGCCTACCACGTAAGTGACAACGCCCTCGATCCTTCCGCCTGGATACCACTGCTTGAGTGGGAGGAGATGACGAAATGACACCGCTCTTATATATAGACCCGGGAACGGGAAGCATGCTCTTTTCACTTCTTATCGGACTTGCCGCTACTGCTGTCTTCGGAGTGAGGGCACTTATTGTGAAGATCAAGTTCGGACTGGGGAAGAAGGAGAATAGCGGAGGTAACAGAATTCCCTATGTCATCTTCTCCGACCACAGAAGATACTGGAATGTCTTCAAAGGTGTGTGTGAGGAATTCGATAAGAGAGGAATAGATGTAGTCTATTACACACTCTCCAAGGATGACCCTGTCTTCGAGTGCGGACTGGGGCACATCCACCCCGAATACCTCGGGGAGGGCAACAAGCCATACAGCCGCCTGAACTTTCTCAAGGCCGACATTCTCATCTCCACGACCCCGGGACTCGATGTATACCAGTGGAAGAGAAGCAGGGACACACTATGCTATGTACATATCCCCCACTCCGTCGATGACCTTACGGGCTACAGGATGTTCGGCCTCGACCACTATGATGTTGTGCTTGCAAGCGGAATCAACCAGGAGGAGGCGGTAAGAAAGATAGAGAGCCTCAGGCCTTCGATAAAGAAGAAAGAGATTGTAGTCTGCGGCTCGACCTATATGGACGATCTCAGAGAGGAGCTTTTATCTCTTCCCTCAAGGACGGTAAATGATATCCCTACAGTTCTCGTTGCACCCTCATGGGGCCCCAGCGGCATTCTCTCGAAGTACGGGGAGAGACTCCTCGATGCTCTCGAGAAAACCGGCTTTCATATAATCGTACGCCCCCACCCGCAGTCATTCTCTTCCGAGAAGGAGATGCTGGAGAGCCTCATGGAGAAGTACCCCTCTTTCGAGTGGAACAGGGACAACAACAACTTTTCAGTAATGGAGAGAAGCGACATCCTCATAACCGATTTCTCGGGAATCATCTTCGACTATTCTCTTACCTTCAACAGATCCGTTGTCTATGCAGACACCGAATTCGACCCCATCATCTACGACGCCGACTGGCTGGATGAGAAGATGTGGTCCCTGCGTGTTCTCCCGAAGCTCGGAATAAAGCTAGAGCTCGATGACGGGGATATCAAAAAGGTACTGCTTGATGCAGTGGCAAGCGAGAGTCTCTCCAAGGGAAGAGAAGAAGTAAGAAGTGAGTGTTACAGCTCTGTGGGAGAGAGCAGAAAGCTCATCGTCGACTACCTTTTAAAGAAAGAGGAGGAAATCAAATGCAGGGTCTGATTCTCGCAGCAGGTATGGGCAAGAGGCTCAAGGAACTCACCAACGACAACACCAAGTGCATGGTTAAGGTGAACGGAGTCACAATCATAGAACGTGCTCTCAGAATACTCGATAAGAAGAATCTCTCGAGGATTGTCATAGTCGTCGGCTACAAGGGTGATAAGCTCATCGATTTTGTGAATACTCTCGGCATAAAGACCCCGGTAGTCTATATCGAGAATCCGGTATACAACAGAACGAACAACATATACTCCCTTGCTCTTGCAAAGGAATACCTTGCCCGGGAGGACACACTCCTTCTCGAGTCCGACCTTGTCTTCGAGGAGGCAGTGATAGATGCCGTCCTTGATGACAGGAGGGAGACACTTGCTCTCGTCGACAAGTTCGAAAGCTGGATGGACGGAACCTGCATGAAGTTAGACGACAGTGATGCAATCACCGACTTCATCCCGGGAAAACTTTTAAAGTTCTCGGAGAAGGAGAACTACTACAAGACGGTCAACATCTACAAATTCAGCAGCCACTTCTCGAAAAAGACCTATATTCCCTTTCTCACAGCCTATGAGACGGCGATGGGAGAGAACGAATATTACGAGTCCGTCATAAAGCTCATAGCCATGCTCGAGACAAAGGAGATCAGGGCAAAAAGGCTCGAGGGGGAGAAGTGGTACGAGATAGACAACACCCAGGACCTCGATATAGCCGGGACGCTCTTTACAGATGACAGCAGGGAACACTACAGAAAGATAATGAAGCGCTACGGAGGCTTCTGGAGATTTCCCAGGCTCATCGACTTCTGCTACCTCGTAAACCCGTATTATCCCCCACAGAAGATGATGGATGAGATGATATCATCCTTCACTACACTCCTTACGGAGTACCCGTCGGGAATGGATGTCAACTCACTCCTCGCTTCCGGTGCCTTCGGAGTGAAGAAGGAGCACATAGTAGTCGGAAACGGAGCTGCGGAGCTCATCAAGTCCCTCATGGACAGGATACTCTCACTCGACGGAGGGAGTATAGGATGCATCCTTCCCACATTCGAAGAGTACCCCAACCGCTACAGGAGGGAGAAAATAGTCCCCTTCAGATCCCCCGGGAGTGACTTCAGATACACAGAAGAGAATCTGATCGACTTCTACTCACATGAGAAGATATCACTACTGGTACTCATCAATCCCGATAATCCAAGTGGAAACTATATCCCACTAAAGGGACTGTTGAAGCTTATATCCTGGGCAGAGGAAAGAAACATCAAGTTGATAATCGACGAAAGCTTCGTGGACTTTGCAGAGCCGGAGAGAGATGAGTCAACCCTCATAAAGGAAAGCCTCCTCTCCCTCTATGAAAACCTCTTTGTCATAAAGAGCATATCGAAGTCATACGGGGTGCCCGGCTTGAGACTCGGGGTTCTGGCATCAAAGAATGAGGAGGTCATCAGGTATATCAAGAAGGATGTATCCATATGGAACATAAACTCATTCGGAGAGTTCTTCCTACAGATAAAGGAGAAATACGAGAAGGATTATGATGAGGCACTCAAAAAAATCAAGGAATCAAGGAGAAAGCTAATCAGTGAACTTGAGAAAATTCCATACATCACCCCCTTCCCGTCCGAGGCCAATTATGTGATGTGCGAGGTGACGGTAAAGAGTTCCGGGCTCTCGGCAGCTCTTCTTGAGAAGAACATCCTCATCAAGGACCTATCGGAAAAAATCAACAACAAAAGGGAGTATGTACGCATAGCAGTAAGAAACGACGAGGACAACTTACGTCTCATCGAGGAGCTGAAAAATTACAAATGACCGAAGTAAAGTTCCACAAATAACCAGAAAAATCAAAGAAGATCTTACTTGCAATGAAGAGGAGACCTTCGATGAGGATACCATCTCCTCCTATATCAATGCTCTGTCAAAGCTGTATGTAATCGAAGAACTTCCCGCATGGAATACGAATCTCCGTTCAAAAACGGCAATCAGAAGTTCGAATACCAGACATTTCGTAGACCCTTCAATCGCCGTGGCGGCGACAGGAGCGGGGCCTGAAGATCTGATAAAAGATCTGAAAACCTTCGGATTATGGTTCGAGTCGATGTGTGTGAGAGACCTCAGGGTATATTCCGGAAAATTGAAAGGCGAAGTATATCACTACAGAGATGCACTGGGGAGGGAATGTGATGCAATCGTGCATCTGAGAAACGGCAAATGGGCGGCAGTCGAGGTAAAGCTCGGAAGTCAGGAAGCCCTCGATGAGGGAGCGGGACATCTTCTGAGCCTCCGGGACGATATTGAAACAGAAAAAAACGAACGCACCGAGTTTCCTGATGATTCTCACTGCAACCCCTTATGCCTACAGGCGTCCGGACGGAGTATATGTCGTACCGCTCGGCTGTCTGAGAGATTGAAAGCCGTTCTGTATCGCATGAAGCCTGCGGAATTTTATACTCCCTCCTTCTTTTGCATATCTTCTTCTCTCATTCAAGCTTTCTGGCAGTAGCCCGGCATCTCTTCTTATAGAATGCAATCCCCCAGCCCCATATGTCATCACGTCCTTCAAGAGTAAGATATTCCCAGTACCGTCTGGAGAGAATATGCTCCATAGCCTCTGATGATGACTTATCAAGAGAAGCGAATGTATCGGCACTCTTTATTTCGATTACAAGGGCCTTGTCGGGTTCTTCAAGTTCCACCATGATATCGGGAAAGCCTTCTCCGGATTCCTTATTTGAAATCACCCCCCATTCTCCGTTTCCAGTAAGAAGGCCGGTGAGAAATGCTTGGTAGTATTTCTCCTTCTCCTTCTTTTCCCCTGCCGGGTCGAAGACGCTGATTGTCCCGCCGAGTATGCGGGTAAGAACCTCTTCCAGGGCGTCGGCATCACCTGTCTTCAATGCTCTCCAGAGCCGGGAGAGGGAGCTGTTGTCATTCCGGATTCTCTTTTTGAACCATTCCTGTATCTGACTGCGGTAGACCTCTTTTATCTCCTCGTTGGGAATTGTGAACTACTCGGCAATTTAATTACCAAGCATCATGGTTGAGTTGCCTCACCATGGGTGCATCCACACTCACCTCTACCGCTATCGCTAGACGGCTACTTTGTATACATACGGCATCGCTATGTCTGCCATCTGTATTGTCTTACCTGTCCTCTGCCTGTATAGGCGGAGGATGTTGTATGCCCCGACCGCATCGGCATTCCA
>CAVHKW010000112.1:0-18947 GCA_963636745.1 uncultured Oscillospiraceae bacterium
TTCGAGTGCCAACCTCGGGTTTTCGAGTGCCAACCTCGGGTTTTCGAGTGCCAACGTCAACAGCTGTTTTTTGACTGCTGTCATCTGTTTCTTCTTTCTCCCAGATACCTCCCGAGTGGCGATGAAAGCGGACTGTGAAGCCATATGCTTGAGTTTTATATTCAACTTTGCATTCCTCTTTGTCGCAGGCATCCTGAATTCTCTTCAATCCTGTTGCAAAACTTTCCATATCTTTCGAGTAGTAGAGCGTTCTTGTTATAAGCGGGTTACGCCGGATAGGGGAAATCGCTTCTGTTATGAAGTCTTCAGGCGTTAATCCTTCCGGGAATTTTCCCGGGCTGTATATATCGATGTAACTGCGGTAGACGGAAATCTCGACACTCTGTCCGGATTCGAAAGAACGATGAGCAAAAGCATTGGTCACGGCCTCTCTGACTGCATTCACAGGTATTTCCGGAATTTCCTTCCTTTCAAGTCTGCCGTCGAATTCCACTCTCCAGTCCATGGCATCTATTACATAGCTTACCGTGCGTTCAATGAGGGTGAGTATTGAGCCTGTATAGCGCCTTATATCAGTAAAAGTCAAACGTTCGTCGGATGCAAACTTTGCCATCTGTACTTCATTCATGCCGTTTTCGACAAAAATTGCAGCCCCGGCATTTAGAAGCCTGTCGCCGTCGATAAGTTCGAGTCTGGATAGAACGGACTTGATGCTGTTATCGGCGAAGTCGATTCTTCCGGCCGTCTGTGCTCTTTTGATATATGCCTCGAATACATCCTTGTCGACATCTGAAACAGAATATTTGGAAATTTCCCTCTCCCAGGGAGATCTGACGTCATATCTTTTTCTGAGCATTGCTTCATAGACCGGCATCTCCATGACCAAGTCTTCATCAGCCACTCTTATTCTTGGAATGTTGTAGGCAAGATAGGGCTGCTGTGAGCCCTCGAAAGTGACTGAGATAACGGTTTTACAGTTATATGTTTCCTTGATGATTTCCGGGTATATCTTGGGAGAAATATGATTTCCGACAGCCTGGCTTATGGATCTGATGGAGTCTTCGCTCACAACCTGTCCTATAACGGTTCCATCGTTTTTAACACCGAAATATAATTTCCCTTTTCCGTGTTTGTTGAGAATTGAAGCAATTGAAATGATTCCTTCTTTGAGTTCTCCTGTGGACTTCTTGAACTCGGTGGTTTCGTTTTCTTTTCCTAAGTTACAGGCTTTGTCGGATTTCTTCTCTTTCGATTCCAAATCATTTACCGGCATATCTTTCTCCATTTACACTTTCATACGGGATTATCAAACTACTGCTCCTTAGATGAGTATAAGGTATTTTTTCAGGTTTGTGTTAGATGATTACTCTTTGTTATTGAATGGGGAATTGACTGAAAATTCCTTGCTTCTAAACATATGATTCATATCTGGGATTTCATAATTGGTAGTTTTTCTTTCCTATTTGGTATTTCCTTGCTGTGAAATTCGTTATGCTCTTTTTTTTATGATTGTTGATAAAGAAAATTTCAAATAATATTATATTAAAAGTAAGGAAGGGACCATTGTGGCCGAAATAATCATCGAAGATAACTATTCTCACGCATTCAAGGAGAATGAGAAAGAGGCGAACTTATACTCTGCACGATGCATGGTTGTGCTCGCTGCAGTTGTTGCCGTCATATGGCTTTTGAACGCGATGGGGATTTTCATAGTCCCCGGTTTGATCATGAACGCTGCATCAATGGGGGGAATACTCTTTTTTCTGCTTCCGACGCTACTATTGAAGCTTGTTGATCCTTATTCCGATAAGACCAAGTTCTATGTGCTTTTATGCTGTATCCTCGGCATTACGCTTCTCTCTGCGGCACTTCCCAAGCATGCCATTCTTGCCTGGGCCGTTCCTCTTGTGCTCTGCTGTCACTATTACTCGAAGAAGTTCTCATATGTGATATGGTTTGTCTCGATTATCTTTATGGGACTGTCATTGGTTTTAGGTACCCTTTACGGAGAGTGGGACAGCAATCTTCTCGGGGCTATGGCGGAATCGGGAGAGAGAGTTATCAACTACCATACATTCAGGCGTGTCATCCTCTACTATTTCTTTCCGCGCTCTCTTATTCTTTTCGGCATCACCGTCATTTCGGCAACACTGAGTGACAGAACACGCTCGCTGCTCGAGCACCTTGTAAAGACAAGTGTGGAAAAGAACCAGATAGAGTCGGAGCTTAAAGTCGCAACCCATATACAGACATCAATGCTTCCATCCATCTTCCCTGCATTCCCGGAGAGAAAGGATTTCGATATATATGCAACAATGATGCCTGCCAAGGAGGTGGGGGGAGACTTCTATGATTTCTACCTTATCGACAGCGATCATCTTGCCTTTCTTATTGCGGATGTGTCGGGAAAAGGCGTTCCCGCCGCTCTCTTCATGGTTATTGCAAAGACCCTCATAAAAGACAGAGCAGAGATGGGAGGTAAAGCCGATGAAGTAATGAGAACGGTGAATGACCTTCTATGTGAATCGAACGATGAGGGACTTTTCGTAACGGCATGGCTGGGAGTTCTATCTCTTTCCTCGGGAAAGCTTGAATACGTCAATGCGGGCCACAATCCTCCGCTTTTGAAAAGAAAAGGCGGAGAGTATGAATACCTCAGGGCGAAGAGCGGCTTTGTCCTTGCGGGGATGGAGGGAACAAAGTACAGACTCAATGAGACAACGCTCTCTGACGGGGACTCCATCTTCCTCTACACGGACGGCGTAACCGAGGCAACGGACTTGAACAACAATCTCTACGGAGAGGAGAGGCTTCTCTCCACTCTCAACAGGAACGCAGATAAGGATTGCCGTGCTCTCATTGATGAAGTGAAGAGCGATGTCGATTCATTTGTCGCCGGGGCACCTCAATTTGATGATATAACAATGGTCGCATTGACCTATCATCCTCTGGAAAAATAAGATGATAAGACTTTTTATTTGTGACGACGACAGTGCAGAGAGGAAAAGGATAGAAAACAACCTCCTTGTGTACATGTCTAATAATCCGTCGGTCTCGATCGACTATTGTGTTTTCTCGTCTCCCTACGAGATGCTCTATGAGGCCGAGAAATCGGGTGCCCCCGATATCGTTCTGCTCGATATCTACATGCCGGAGATGACGGGAATGGAGACGGCAAAAGCTCTACAGCGTATCAGCAGCACTACAGATATCATATTCATCACCACGTCCTCCGATTACGCACTCGACGCGTTTTCTCTCCATGCTTATGATTACATCAAAAAGCCTTTCACCCAGGAGAAGTTCGATTCTTCCATCGGGAGGGCCGTGAAGGAGAAGAGCACAAAGGAGTGGATTCTACTTACCTCCGATGGAAAGATCCACCGCATCGACATCGACGACATAATATATGTCGAGACCGTCGACAAAAGAAGGCTTTTCGTCCTTAAAAGCGGGGAAGTATTAAAAGTATGGCTCAGCTCGAAGGAGCTTGAGGAGCTTCTATTGCATTACAACGGCATAATAAGATGTGGAGGCTCATATATCGTAAACCTTGCAAACACTAGGAGTTTTTCAAAAAACAACATGGTCATGGTAAACGGTGCGTTGATCCCCGTTCCGCGTAGACTCAGAACAACTCTCAAAGATCAGTATTTCGAATATTACAAAGGAGAGGCGAGGCGTAATGCTGGAGACTAAGTATGTTCTGACTGCGGCTTTTGTATGTACTGTCCTCTCATCCATTCATATCATGGCTGCGATACTGCTCGAGGAGAGAAGATTCTCGAAGAAAAAGACGGCCTTTTTGTGGCTGACGGCGGGAGTAATACTCTTTCTTTCCGTCTTTCTATGCTACAGCTTCCTTCCCGAATCCAGGCGACTTATCGTATCATTACTCGCGGGCTTTTTATATTTCTGGGGAACATTCATATATTCCTCTGCAGACGGAATGTGGAAGAAGTGCTACCTCTGGGTTACATACGGCACTCTCTTCTGTATTCTCTGGCCTGTCTCGGTAACTGTATCGAAGGTGATAGTTCCGGGACAGATAAGGGCCCTTTCATACCTTGTACGTGCACTCCTGCAGTTTCTTTTATGCCTGCCTCTGCTTCTACTCTACAGGAAATACATCCGAGAGCTCATCAAGGAGGTAAGCGGGTTCCACTATAAAAGCTGGTTTAGACTCTTTATCTTCTCTGTTGTCTATTTTGTTCTCTTTCTTTTTTTCATGGTATCGATCGTAAGTCTAGGAACTTTGAATAAGGGGCTGATAATTCTTTATGTTATATCGGTCTTCGGCTATGCCTCTTCGACTGTAATATGTATCAGCACGATATATTCAATGAGAAAGGAAGAGAGAGCAGAGCTTATAAAAGAGAACATGGAATATATGGTCTCCTATGTCGAGAGTGTAAGGAAAATGGAGGAGGAGACGAGGCGCCTCAGGCACGATGTCAGGCACCACAATGAGAGAATTGCCTCTCTTGCACGCTCCGGCGATACCGATGGCATACTCAAATACCTGGGGGAGAATGAGGAGAAGAGGGAGAGAAAGATCTTCTGTCCCAACATATGTGTCAACGGTATCCTCTCGTCTTATGCCGACAAAACGGAGGAGAAGGGTATAATATTCACAGTCTCTTCCGATGCACCTCGCTCTTCTTTCATAAGGGATGTCGACTATGTATCAATACTCTCGAATCTTCTGGAGAATGCTTATAATGCAGTTTCGAGAATGAATTCATCCGGTCCTATTAGGGTGGATATAAAGAGAGTGGGTGAGAAGTGTGTTATCGTGGTATCGAACCCGTCGCCGTATATAAAGCTTGAAGAGGGACTTCCTTATAAGCGCAGCACGGGAATAGACAGCATAATATTTTCGGCACGAAGATATAACGGCCTTGTCAACTACACATACGAAGGCGGCTTATTGACAAGTTGTGTAGTACTCAATCAATGAGAAAACAGCGGGGGATATATGAGAAAAAGAAATATCGTAACAGTAGTGGCATTAGTCCTGTTCTTCATCCTTACGGGATGCAGAAACGGAAAAGAAGAGACTTTTGTCTTCAATAAGCTTGAGGATTTCTCCCACCACAGAATCGGTATTCTCATAGGAACAACTCTCGACAGTATTGCCGACGAAGTTATCGAGGGCGTTGAATGGCTTTACTACGACGACACGTCGGGGATGATCGAGGGCATAAAAAAACACGATATAGACGCAGCACTCTTCGACGAGCCTGTCGCGAAGGCCGTTGTCAGCGAAAGGGAGGGCTATTCGATCTTCCCCGAATACATCGTGAGCGACAACTACGGCTTTGTCTTTACAAAGGGAAGCGGGCTTTCATCAGAGTTCTCCAAAGTAATTGAAGAGTTCCTTCTAGACGGGACAATGGAGGTTCTCAAGGAAAAATGGTTCAGCGGAGATAGCGGGAGGATGAAAATCGACTGGACTCAATATGATTTCTCATCTTTCTCATCCGATCCGATCAAATACGGCTTCGAACCCTCGGCATACCCCATGAGCTACCTCGACTCGGCCGGCCGTGGAACTGGATTTGAAGTGGAACTTGTTTTGATGATTGGAAAGGAGCTTTCTTGTCCCGTAGTATGCTCCCCCGTCTCTTTTTCCTCCCTCCTGAACTTCGTCCAGACCGGAAAGATTGACATTGCATCTGGCTGTATCTCGATAACAAAGGAGAGAGCAGAGAGTGTCGATTTCTCCCTCTCTCATTACCGGGGCGGGGCTGTCTTTGTCGTAAGAAGCGCGAATCTTGGAGAAGATAGTGAAACTGTATCTCAGGAGAAATCTTTCTTCTCGAAACTCAAGGAGAGCTTTCATAAGACATTCATCAGGGAATCGAGATGGCGCCTTATATTGAGCGGCCTCGAGGTGACACTTATAATTTCGCTTCTATCGACTCTCTTCGGTACTATTCTCTCCGTCGGTCAGCTCTTACTTTTGAGAAGCCGTTACAAGGTGTTGAGAAAAATCAGCTCCGGTTTTTCGACTCTTATCGGGGGAATACCGACACTTGTTACACTTCTCATCGTCTACTTTGTAATATTCGGGAGCTTCTCCCTCAATCCCGTCATAGTTGCAACCATTGCTTTCTCCATTATCTTTGCTGTCTCCTGTGCCGGCATTCTCGACACCGGAATAAAGACAGTGGACAGGGGACAGAGAGAGGCTGCAACGGCATTGGGCTTCCCTCTCTTCGAGCAATATAGACGGGTGATAATTCCCCAGGCTCTTTCAAAGGTGCTTCCGCTCTATAAGGGAGAAGTTGTCTCCCTCATGAAGCTTACATCAATTGTGGGATATGTAGCCATTTCTGATCTCACCCGTGCCGGCGACATAATAAGAAGCCGTACCTATGAGGCATTCTTTCCGCTTATTGCGGTAGCTCTTATCTACTTTGCACTCTCTACTCTTATTACATATCTCCTCTCGAGGGTGGAGGTAAAACTTGATCCGAAGAAGAGAAAGATCAAGCTCGATCTCTCGACAGTCGATAAGACGCTTGAAAAGAAAGAGCCAGAGCGGTGTGAGAAGGGAACAAAGATAATAGAGATAGAACACCTGAGAAAGGAATACGAAAGTGTTACACCTCTTAAAGACGTCTCCACAACAGTTAAAAGCGGCGAAGTCATCACCATAATAGGACCCTCGGGAACGGGTAAGTCAACGTTTCTTAGATGTATAAACCGTCTCGAAACACCCTCCGGCGGCACTATCAAGGTCTTCGGAAAAGATACATCCGACAAGAATGTGGACCTCAAGAAGCTCAGAGAAAGAATGGGGATGGTCTTCCAGTCGTTCAACCTCTTTGAAAACATGACTGTGATCGAGAACGTAATGCTTGCCCCGATTGTCTTGAAGAAGGAAAAAGAAGAATATGCCGTGAGTAATGCCATGAGGCTTTTGAGAATGGTCGGTATGGCCGAGAAGGTGCTTTCGTACCCTTCTGAGCTCTCGGGCGGCCAGAAACAGCGTGTTGCAATCGCACGTACCATCGCAATGGAACCCGATATTATCCTCTTCGATGAGCCTACCTCGGCTCTCGACCCGACAATGGTCGGAGAGGTTCTCTCCGTAATAAGGGAACTTGCAGGAGAGGGAATGACGATGATGATCGTCACACACGAGATGAAGTTCGCGCGTGATGTATCGAGCCGCATCTTCTATATGGACGAAGGGGTAATATATGAAGAGGGGACACCGGATGAAATATTCAATAACCCGAAGAGAAACAGGACAAGGGCATTCGTCAAGAGACTTAAAGTCCTCTCTCTCAATATTAAGTCATTCGATTATGACTTCATAGCAATGAGCGAGAGTCTCCAGAGATACGGCGAGAAGAATATGCTCGGGCGGAAACGCACAATGGCACTCAGACTTCTCTTTGAAGAGGTATCATCACTGAATATCATGAAAAAGAATGGAATAGTTCTCCCCCTCGTGATAACTGTCGAGTATGACGAAGAGAACGATAAGCTTTCGATGCGCTTCGAGTGGAAGGGCGTGGCGTATAATCCTCTCCTCGGAGGCGATGAGATATCACTCAAGCTTGTAAGAGCGCAGATAAGTGATAGCAGATATGAGTACAGAGACGACACAAACACCTTTGAAGTCAGCCTGTGAAATAGTGAGACACAGAATATCTGAATTAACATTCCGGTTCTCTTGTTATTGCAGGAGGCCGGCATCGATTTTCTTTATCCGGGAAAAAGACCGTCAACTCATATAAGGGATAATCCAGTATGTGGATTGAAACAGGTTAGAGAACCTTTTTTATAAGGTCTTCTCTTAATAGATTTTCTTATGTTATTGAATAATGTTTTTATATAAATTAAGAGATTTGTTATGTTATTCTAATTGTGTGTTATGTTATTTTGTTGCTTTCTTATCAATAATGAATTAATATAACAATATCAAGGAATAGATTTATGGTAGAAGAAGAATTGAGACAACTTATAGACAAAATAGTTAAGAGGGGATGTGAAGAACAGACGATGGAGGTTAAGGCTGCACATAAGGGCTGTCCGGAAAAACTCTACGACACAATATCGGCATTTTCCAATCAGAACAGCGGTGGTATTTTTGTCTTCGGTCTTGACGAAAAAAGTGGATTTAAAAAAGTCGGTGTCTACGATGCACAGGATCTTCAAAAGAAGGTTATGGAATACTGTGAACAGATGACGCCGGTTGTGCGCCCTGTTTTTACTGTATACGACGAAGATGGGATGATTTTTGTTTCTGCCGAGATTCCTCCTCTTGATGTTACCGAGAGACCTTGTTTCAAGACGGCCAGAGGAAGACTTTCCGGATCATATATAAGAGTAGGGGATGCAGATAAGCCGATGACTGAATACGAAGTCTACAGTTATGAAGCTTTTCGTAAGAAAACGCGTGATGACAGGCGCGAAACAGAAGGGGTAACTATGTCTTCTCTCGATGTTGTGAAGGTGGATAATTATGTTTCCCTGAAACTCCAGGAGAGGCCTAATCTTGCTCTGCTAAAAAAAGAACAGCAGTATGAACTCTGCGGCGTAACCTATCTTAATAAAGTAACTTTAATGGGGCTTCTTCTTTTTGGAGTCTATCCCCAGGCCTATTATCCTCAATTGAGCATAATTGCGACAGCTGTTCCGGGAAAGGAAATAGGACAACTGGACAGTAATGGAAATCGTTTTTCAGATACAAAACGTATAGAGGGAACTCTTCCGGAAATGCTTGAAGGTGCATTGTCTTTCGTCCGTACAAATATGAGAACAGCAACAAAGATTATTCCTCAAACAGGGGAGAGAGTTGATGTTCCGCAATATCCTGTAACAGCTGTCAGAGAAGCTGTTCTCAATGCGCTTGTCCATAGGGATTACAGTATTCATACCGATGATATGCCCATACAGCTTGTTATGTACGAGGATAGATTGGAGATAACGAACCCCGGAGGACTTTACGGAAGACTGACGCTTGATCAGCTGGGATTCGTCCAAAGCGACACCCGTAATCCCAGCATTGTAACAGCCATGGAAACGCTGGGTAAAACAGAAAACAGGTATTCCGGTATCCCGACAATCAGATATGCAATGAAGAGACTATCGTTGCCTGCCCCTGTATTTTCCAGTATGAACGGAAGTTTCAAGGTAATGCTCTATAATTCTTCCCCGGATGTTACTCATCCACATGAAGATACCAATGAAAAAAGAAACGGCAATATCATGGACGAAAAAGGTCTTATTGACTTCTGTCACACTCCCCGAAGCAGGGAAGAGATTATCCGGCATATAGGGATTGCCTCCGGAGAATACTCGTTAAGACGGTATCTTGAGCCGCTTGTTAAAGACGGTAGGATTGAATTGATAATTCCCTCTTCCCCACGCTCAAGAAAGCAAAGGTATGTTACGGCAGGTTGAATCATCTTGTAGGTGACATGGTTCAAGATAGAACAGATTGTGATAAAGATAAATGTTCTGCCTTTTCTGATGACGTATAGAGGAGCAAAAGTCAATAAGAAAGAATATTTGTTGAATTAATATGCAATTTTGTTTTAAAATTGTTCCAGGAGTTGAAAGTGATTTGCCTTACCCTGTCCGGTCCTACGATAGCAAATAATCTCAAGGAATTTAAAGAAAACAGATCATATATAGATATATGTGAATTAAGGCTCGATTTACTTACTCCGGAGGAACAGAAGAAGGCTTCTTCTTTCCCCTCAATGGTCGATCTCCCCGTCATTCTTACACTCAGAAGAGCTCAGGACGGCGGCAGATGTACTTTGAGCGAAAGAAACAGGAGGCAGCTTCTTATCTCGATTCTCAAGGACGGAGACTTCAGCTATGTCGACATCGAGGACGACGTCAAGAAAAACGATGTCGAGAGTACTGCAAGAGAGAAGGGTGTCAAGATAATACGCTCCTATCATGATTTCGATGGTGTTCCTGAAGATATCTTCTCGCACCTCATGATGCTCTCCAAGCGCGGTGACATAGCAAAGATCGCAGTAACCCCGCATTCGATTGCCGACGCTTTGACGCTGTTCCGTATCAATGAGGAGTTGAAGGATATTCCCAAGATTGTAATAGGAATGGGAGAGTGGGGGGTTGCAACCAGAATTCTCTACAGGAAGATGGGCTCTCTCCTTACTTTCGGATCTTCCGTTACACATAAGGAGATTGCTCCCGGCATGATAAGCGTAAAGGAGCTCAAAACGCTCTACAGGGCCGACAAGGTCAATGAGAATACCGGCATATACGGTGTAGTCGGGAACCCTGTCATGCATTCTCTATCCCCACAGATACACAATCCCGGATTTGCCGCAATCAAATACAATGCAGTCTACTGCCCGTTCCTCGTTGATTCGATAAGAAGTTTTCTGACCCTTGCAGAGTTTTTGAAGATGAGAGGTTTCTCCGTAACCGTTCCATTCAAGATTGATATCCTCAAATACCTTGGTAACATTACAAGAGAAGTAAAGCAGATCGGTTCATGCAATACCGTCATAAGAGTTCCCAACATGTGGAAGGGAACAAACACAGATTATTACGGCTTCTTGTACCCAATAGAAAACGAGATTGAAAACGGAAGGATCAGGAGTGCGCTTGTCATAGGTGCCGGCGGGGCGGCCGAGGCCATTGTGTGGGCTTTGACCAACAGAAACATAAAGGTCACCATTCTCAACCGCACCATCAAGAAGGCACAGATGCTTGCCGAGAAGAACGGGGCGCAGTACGACAGCCTGGAGAACGCAAAGAAATATGAAGGGAAGTGTGATCTTATTGTTCAGGCAACAACTGTCGGACTCTCGAGCGAGAAGGATAACCCGATAAAAGGATTCAATTTCACCGGAAATGAAATCGTTTACGATATCGTATACAAGCCCAGAATGACCCAGATATTGAAGGAAGCCGAAAAGAAGGGATGCACGCTCCACTACGGCCTCGAGATGCTCCTGAGTCAGGGAAAGCTGCAGTTTGAAAGCTTCACCGGCTACCACTATCCTAAAGGTCTAGATCCCTTCGCTTCATTATGATTCCAGGTGCTCTTTTTACCTTCCATATGGATGAGATGGGTAAATCCCGGGAACCTATTGTAAGTATGTCTCCATTGATAGAGCGTGGATTGACGAGCTTGTAGTGGTCGTTTATATCGATTAGAACAACCGGCTCATTGTTCTTGAATGCTTCGACAATGATTTCTCTTTTCTCCTGGTATTCAAGTCCGTCTCTCTCCTCATATTCCGCCGATTCTCCCTTCGAGAAGAGAAGATGTTCCTTAAGAAGTAATCTCTCATATGGATTTGTCAAAGATGCCATGAGTGTTTCATACTCCTCTCTGTCGTATGCAGTCTTTCGTTTTGTCGGGAGCAGAGGAATGTTCTCAAGAGGAGTATAGATGGTGTCCTCTTTCTTCTTTTTCTCCTTCAACTGTGGTCCCACGGGAAGCGGCAGCATTCCAAGTCCATAGTCCGAGAGGGTCTTCATCCACATATCTTCGCTTCTGCTCTCGAGTAGAAACGAAGTCGGGGAGAGCTTATATATTATGTACTTCTTCATTTCTTCCGTCTCGAAGAGGGGGGAGAGGGGTTCATCCACCGTGACTACCGTACCGCGCATTATTCTCACTCTGTTGTACTCTCTTTCCCAGCTTTCTATCTCACTCTTTATATTCTCCGGTATTTCATACGATGAATAGGACGACAGAATCGAAAATATATCGCCTCGCGAAAGAGAACTCTCGAGAGCACGCTTTACGGAAGCTTTGGTTATCGTCCACATAGTCGAAGTGGAGGTATAAGAAAGAGGCTCCGCTACAAGATAGATGGAGTCATCCCTTGATCCGGAATATATGAGGCTCATGTTACTTGAAAGTGTATAGAGTGAATCTTCCTCATCCTTTTTCAATATCCTTGCTGTGTAGAGGCCGTCTTCTTCACTGAAGACGAAGAGATCCATAAGGAGTTCGAGTGATAAGTCGATGTCGAGAGTGCCGTTTAAATCATGGATGACTGAAAGAAGCTGATTTATCTCAAGAGCATTTACATTCTCGAGATAAGAGAGGGCCTTCTTTATCTTTGATGAGTCTTCGACAAGGAGAGATGCGGTTATATAGCTCAACCTGTCGGGGATTGTGAGCGATATGAAAGAAGAAGCGGACGAAATGTTAATCTCTCCGTTATCCGAGATGATCTCTTCTTTCACAAATGCCTTGTGTACAAGAGAAAAGAGTCTGTATATCTTCTCTTTATTCTCTTCGGGAAAAAAGGATGCAATACGGTCTTTTTTGTAAGACTTTATCTCTCTCGCGGAGAGAGCAAAGGCGAAAACAAGAGAAGGATATTTCTCTCCTTCTCTGCCGCCTTCTCCGAAATATGGGTATGCCGAGAGGATCTCCTCTCCCTCCGGCGTCACATTATTCTTCTCATCAATGAGGGAGAGCATGCTTAAGAGTGTGCCGTCGACATTGGGATTTACGATTTTTCTCACGAGGCGCCTTGTTACACTCTCGTCGAGAAGAGAAAGTTTTCTTTTGTCCATCATAGTCTCTCCATAGTGTAGCTGTAACCCTGCTCGGAAAGGAATTTCTGCCTGTTGAGGTTCATATCCTCTTCTATTGTGTATTCACTGAGAAGTGTATAGAAGTGGCTGTCTTTTTCCTTCGGGCGTAGGATCCTCCCGAGGCGTTGTGCCTCCTCCTGCCGCGAGCCGTAACTACCGGAAATCTGGATGGCGACTGTCGCATCGGGAAGATCGAGGGCGTAGTTCGCAACCTTGCTTACGATGAGGACCTTTTCCTCTCCTCTTCTAAAAGCATCGTAGAGCTCGTCTCTCTTTACCGAAGACATTGCACCTGTAATAAGAGGAAAACCGAAGCGGCGTTTTATCTCCTCGAGCTGTACGAGGTACTGTCCGATAATCAATATAGATTCGCCCTTGTGACGGAGGAGTAGAGTCTCGAGTGCATTCATCTTCTTTTCATTCATCGCCGCTATCTTATACTTTTCGTTTCTTCCGGCAAGAGCGTACTTTATCTCGTCGTCCTTATCGAGAGGAACCTTAACACTCGTCAGAACGGCCTTTGCTATATAGCCCTTCGTTTCAAGCTCTATCCACGGTATGTCAATGCGTTTGGGGCCGATAAGTGTAAAGCAGTAGTCTTCCTTTCCGTCCTCCCTGATGAGCGTTGCCGTCAAACCAAGCCTGTGTTTGGATTGTATTTCGCCTGTTACGGAGAAGACGGGAGCGGGGAGCATATGGACTTCATCATAGATAACAAGGCCCCAGTCATTCTTTCTGAAAAGTTCGAAGTTAGGCCACTCTTTTTCTTCCTTCTCGTTGGTTTTCGAGTGGGTGAGTACCTGGTAGGTACATATGGTTATGTCCCTTATTTCCTTCTTCTCTCCGCTGAACTCCCCGATCCTTTCGTCAGTCACATCTGTTTTATCGAGTATCTCACGCTTCCATTGTCTGAGTGCGGTGACATTCGGCGTGAGGATGAGAGTCTTTGTTTTGAGCGCGGCCATTACGGCAAGTCCGACTATCGTCTTACCGCTTCCGCAGGGGAGCGATACTATCCCGTATCCTCCGCTCTCGAGGAAAGCGTCCCTGCTTTTGATCTGGTAATCACGTAGTGCCACATTGTCTTTGAGTGATATCGGGGATGGCTCTCCCTTTTTGAGAGGTATGGAGTCGATGACGGGGTAGCCCATGCGGATGAGCCCGGCTTTAACTGTTCCTCTTGAGTGTATATCGAGAAGGAATGCCTCCTCCTCGTCCTGGGGGCGGAGATTCTTACCCAGCGTTCTGTCATTCTTTATGCGGTAGTAGAGAGTCGTACTCAGGACACGGAGAATATAAGACGTGGAATCATATTCTTCGAGAATAAGTGAGCCGTAACGCGAAGATGTTTCGTCTATGAAATAGATAAGGCGTTCGTCGAGGCTGTAGCGCGACCACTTTTCAAGAGACGAGATTATATCTTCCTTATCGAGTCCGAGTGCTATTGCGTTCCAGATGGAGAGCTGTGTGATCTCGTATGTGTGGATATGCTCCGGGCTCTTTATGAGTGACGAGAATTTGACTATGTCACGCCTGCACTCGTCATAGAAGGGCGAGTGTACATCGAGCAGCATTGTCCTGTCACTTTGAACAGTCAATATCTTCGTCTCGTCTGTCATTTTCTATAAGCCTCTCTTATAAGAAGGGAATCGAGTATGACCGATGCCGCCATTGCCTCGACTACGACGCATCCCCTGATTCCGAGGACCGGGTCGTGACGACCGGCTATCTCTATTTCGGTCTCGCACTTATCCTTTGTGATAGTCTCCTGTCTTTTTGCTATCGAAGGAGTCGGCTTGAAATATGCCTTGAAGACAATATCGTCACCGTTACTTATCCCGCCGAGGATCCCTCCGGCGTTATTACTCCTGAAGACAACTCTCCCGTCCCTGATTCTTATACTGTCGTTGTTTTCGCTTCCTCTTCTTGATGATGAAGAGAATCCGCTTCCGATTTCAAATGCCTTGACGCCCCCTATACTCATCACGGCAGAGGAGAGTAGTGCATCGAGTTTTTCAAAGCAGGGGTCCCCGAGTCCGGATGGCGTGTTATGTATCCTGCATTCCACCACGCTTCCGATACTGTCTCTCTCCTCCCGTGCCTTCTCGATCTCTTCTATCATCTTCTCTTTTTCCTGACAATCGGGTGCAAACAAAGGTGCTTTGAACGGAGGGTTCCATTCTTTATATTGCGCATTGACTCCGCCTACAGATACAACTGCTGCATCGACCTCTATTCCGTATTCTCTCAAGGCCATTTTGGCAAACGCACCTGCAATTGCACGGGAAATTGTCTCTCTTCCGCTGCTGCGGCCGCCGCCCCGTGGATCTCTTATGCCGTATTTTTCGTCGTATGTGTAATCGGCGTGTCCGGGTCTGTAGATATTCTCGAGAGCAGAATAGTCCTTACTTCTCTGGTTCTTGTTGTATACTACAGCGGCAATCGGAGCTCCCGTGGAGAGAGATGAGTATACTCCGCTGAGAATTTCCACCTCATCATCTTCGGCCCTCGCTGTTGTCAGACTGCTCATACCGCCGCGGCGCCTCGAGAGCATATCATGAAGAAGATCCTCATCCACCTTTATCCGGGACGGAAAGCCGTCGATAACGACCCCGAGAGCCTTCCCGTGTGACTCTCCGAAACTTGTAAAAGTAAATAAGCGACCGAAACTGTTGTAGCTCATAGATACTCCTTGATTGAATTCAATATAAAGTGTGTCTTCTCTTCCTTGTCGCCGTACTCCCCGAGGTCGATTATCTTATCGGCATAGGAGGAATATATCCTGTCCCTTTTTGTATAGAGGGCGTGGAATGACGATACGGGATCATTCTTATCGAGAAACGGGGGGATGCCGTCTTTGAGTATTACGGGAAGGATGAGACTTTCCTCCCTCCTGAGATATATAAGTACATTGCCGCTTCTCTTTATTTCCTCCATAAGAGGAGTATTATCGGAGGCACCGCCACCGAGTGAGAGCACATATTGGGAATCGGGAAGACCAAGATAAGACGAAAGCTCTTCCTTTTGGAACTCTTCCTTTCCCTTGTCTATGTAGAACTTTCTTATAGATTCATAACCCGTTCTTTTGAGAATAAGGTCATCGAGGTCGAAAAACGGCACTTCGAGCGCTTTTGAAACTCTTAGCGCAAAGATCGTCTTACCCGAATGCTTTATTCCTGAGAAGATTATCGCTTTTTTCATAAATCGTAATTATACATGAAAGGGGGAAAAGGAAACAGTCTTATTTCTTCTCCGGAGGGAAATTGTACTCGCTAACAGAGATCTTTCTGCTTTTATTCTCGCTCATTAATTTTCTTTCCTTTCTCTCTCTCTTTGTCTGTCTCTTCTCCATCAGCGTGATGAATCTTGCTTCGTTGTTCGTTGCGTGTGATTCTTCGACGAACTTATTGTACTCCCTCTCCGTCTTGAGAGCAAAATGAAATGCCTGTACCATTGCATACCACAGTATTGACATCACAAAGGGAAGAAGTGTTTCGAATGTAAGAGGGAAAAGAGTTCCCGGCATTGCATATTCGAGTAGAACCTTGAGGTTCTGGTAGAAAAGAATAATCGAGATGATGAATGGAATTATCCAATAGATCTTACCCATTCTCGTGAGAAAGTATCTCAATGATGCCAGAGATGAGAGAAAACATAGTAATACAGTCAAGAGAGGGATAATTAAATTTAACACATTCATCTCCTTAGAGGTTATTATATGATTTAACGAGGGTAACTGAAAGTGGTAAAACTTGAAAATAAGATATCTATAGATGAACTCGAGAAGAGACAGAGGGAGAGGAAAGAGGATATAAGAGGATCATTCTTCCGCGACACGACGGCAATAATCCACAGCTCGGCTTTCCGGCGCCTCAAACATAAGACACAGGTCTTCTATGCTCCGAGTAACGACCATATATGTACAAGAATGGAACATGTTCTTCATGTGGCATCGATTGCCTCCACGATATGCCGCCCTCTCGGACTTGACAGCGAGCTTGCATGGGCAATAGGAATGGGCCATGACCTCGGACATACTCCCTTCGGACACACCGGCGAAAGGATCATTTCCTCTTTTATGGAGAAGGATGGACTTTCCCCCTTCGAACACGAGGTGAATTCATTGAGAGTAGTCGATTTTCTTGCCTCGAACGGCAGCGGCCTCAATCTCACCTATGCTGTCCGTGACGGAATCGTCTCACATAACGGGGAGAAACTAACAAGAAAAATGGAGCCTACCTTCGTTATAAAGGATCTGGATAAGATAACTTCACGCCGCGGCCTTGTTCCGACAACATACGAGGGAGTTATCGTGCGTTTTTCAGATTCAATTGCATATCTCGGACGTGACTATGAGGATGCCCTGAGGCTGGGAATAATACGCTCCGACGATATTCCCGACATCGTAAAGGACAGACTCGGAATCAACAATTCCCAGATAATCAACGCCCTCATCTGCGATTTGATCGATAACTCATCATCTTCCGGCATCGGTTTTTCAGAGAGGATCTTCGAGGCTGTCACAGCTTTCAGCCTCTTCAATTACGAGTATATCTACAGAAGCAAGATACTCGAGGGTTACACACGCTATTTCTACCGCCTTTTGAGTCTAATAAAGAACTATCTTGAATCAATTTACTATGAATTCGGACTCGAGGAGAAAAAGTACAAGGACGAACATAATATGCTAAGTGCGGGCTTTTACAATCATGTAAAGGATATGAGAGACGTGTACATAGAGAAAGAGGGAAGCGACAAGCGCCTCATTCTCGATTATCTTGCAGGAATGACCGACAACTTTGCACTCGACTCGGCAAACGAGATACTCAAACCTGAACACCTCAACGAGGAGATAGATCTCAGTCAGACGGGAAAGTGGTTCGATCTCAAGCGTTAGTGAGTAAGTTCCTCGATCTCGTGAATGAACTGGTCGAGGGTGTCGAAAGCGCGGTAGACTGCGGCAAAGCGTACATAGGCGACGGGACTCATCTTGTAGAGGTTTCTCAATGCGGCTTCTCCGATCTCCTGACTTGTAATCTTGTTGTTGTGGGCCTGTGCGACGGCGTAGACTTCGTCTTCGATTGCCTTCAGCGTCTCGTCTATCTTCTCCTGCGAGAGGGGAAGCTTCTCCGTGCATGAACGGATTCCTCTTTCAACCTTTGCCATCTCGAATGTCTGGTGGCTCTTGTCCTTCTTGATAACGACAATCGGTTTACGCTCTATGTTCTCGTAACTTGTAAACCTGTAACCACACTCAAGACAGACTCTGCGGCGTCTTATCGACGTCCCTTCCTTGAGACTTCTGCTTTCGAGAACTTTGTCGTGGTCTTTTTTACAATTAGGACAAATCATACACCCGATTATAAGACTTTAAGTCCTTCGATTAAATGTTATTTTTAGATTTTTATTGAATTTATTTCATTACTATGTTAAGAATATAACATATCGTTAGCTAAGTAACAGTGAGGTTAATATGGCCAGTTCAGTTGCATTCTATGTAAAGGAAATCATCAACAGAAGTCCTTTCATCTCTGAAATGCTTATACAGGAGGTTATCTCGTACTCCAATCTTGCTCTTTTCATTAAGCCGAAGGTTGAAGCTCTCTATGGGAGCGAGGTCTCGTCCGCAGCAATCGTCATGGCCATAAGACGCTACACGCTCGATTTGAAAAAGCTCAATCATCTCGAGAAGAACAACAAGGGAATAGACTACGAGATACAGATGAAGACGAACATATATGATGTGAACATCAAACGCAGTGCTTCGTTCATCGACAACATCTCGAGTCTCTACTCCCTCATAAGAATAGAGAACGGCGACTTCATCAACATATCGATAGGTGAATATGAGATAGTCGTGACGATTTCCGATAAGTACAAGACCAATCTCGATACCCTCCTCGAGGGCGAGAAGGTGATCAACAGGGAGGAGGATATGGTTGCACTTACCATATCTTTCAAGGGAAACAACTTCCTCGAGACTCCCGGAATCACATATCTTGCAACCCGCAAGCTTGCATGGGAGAACATCAACATCTATGAGATAGTATCGACGCTGAATGTTCTGACATTCATCATAAAGAAGAAGGATTCCATCCAGGCCTACGGTGTTCTTCAGGCTTTCTTCGACGAAGAGCTGTAAAAGAGCGGTTCTCTCGTTTCTGTTGAATGTATTTTCTGTTATTTGACTGCTTTAATTCAGTGACGGGGGAGAGCTGCCGGCTGATGTCATGTTCTAAATTACTTCAGATACAATATCTGAGGTAAGACAGCTTCAAAGGCCGTGTTGGATTTCTCCCGTGCAATGAATCAATTGAATGACAAATCAAAAACTTGATGTTATATTCTATTTGTAAGAGTGGAGTTATGTAATTACAGGAAAG
>CAVHKW010000113.1:0-32164 GCA_963636745.1 uncultured Oscillospiraceae bacterium
ATATAATATAGCGATGACAAGAGAATTGGACACGGAGGTGCAGAATATGTGTAATTTAAGTAGTGCTATCGAGAGAAAGGGAATTGCTTTAGGTAGAAGTGAAGGCAGAATAGAAGGTAGGAAAGAAGGCAGAATAGAAGGCAGAAGTGAAGGTATCATAGAAGGTAGAAAGGAAGGCAGAAGCGAAGGCAGAGCTGAAGGTAGAAGCGAGGGAAAGTTTGAAACAACTGCCATGTACTACAAAAAAGGAAGGATTTCCTTGGATGAAGCTGCATCCGACCTGAAGATGACACAGAAAGAGTTTGAGGAGAAGGTAAACAGATTTGAAGAAGTAAAATAGCTGTCTTATGAAGAAAATATAATGTCATAGCTACAAGAGAATTGGACACGGAGGTACTGAACATGTGTAATTTGAGTAGTGTTATCGAGAGAAGAGGAATCGCCATAGGCAGAGCTGAAGGTAGAATAGAAGGCAGAACTGAAGGACAGTTTGAAGCAACTGCCATGTACTACAAAAAAGGAATGATTTCTCTTGAGGAAGCTGCAACTGATTTAAACATGCCTCCATCCTTATTCATTGGAAAGATAAAAGAGCGCAATCTGCCATAGAACGTGAGACACTAACTACCAAAGTTAGGTTTTGTCAGCTTTTCAAGAAGCTGTAATAGACTATTATAGAGTTTGTTTTTCAATTGAAAGAAATAGAACAGATACTTTCAAGTCGGGATCCGGAGAAATCTGAAGTTCAGTACAAACTGCAGGATGTTACATCATTTCAGGTACGGGTTCTTTTCTGTTTTCTCTTCCTGTTCCTCTACATAAGGAGAGACTTTGGAAAGCAGTATCATGAAGGAGAGATACGAGCGGAAGAACGGTGAGGATGCGGATGCGAGCATATCCTCGAGTGTCTTTGTCGGCCAGAACTGCTCCGGCCTGATATTTCCGTATTTTATAAGGGGTAGAAGTTCTTCCTTAAGAAAGGTTTTCTTTCTCTTTTTGAGTGTTTTAAGTAGCTTAAACACTCTCTCGTAATAGCCGTCGTTTACAATCTCTCCCGTCGGCGTGACTCTTGCATTACCCATGTGTATATTACCTTTGAGGGAGTAAAGGAGTGATTCATCCTCAAGCGTGTTGCCGCAGTAGATGTAGTATAAGAGGGACGGTAGTTTATTCACGCCCTTCCGGATAATCCTGCCGCTTCGCTGTATCCTCTGCAGCTTCGCCGCAGTGCTCGCCATGAATATCCCGATATTGCAGTCCGGTACGTCCAGCCCTTCGTCAAGAGCTTTACATGCGATGAGTATACGTTTTTCGCCGTCTTTGAAGGCGTTGAGATTTCGTCTTCTTTCATCTTTATCCATATCGCTTGTATAACGGGCGCATTCGTAATCAGAGCGTGTAAGAAGGAAGTATAATTCCTCCACCTGGGTTATCCTTTCCGTGAAAATAAGAGTTTTATCATCTTCTTTCGCCGTCTTGAGTATTTCAGTCACAACGGAATATCTACTTTTGGCAGTTGCTATCAAACCCCGCCTTTTGAGGATCAGCGCCTGTATGGCATCTGCAAGTCCTATGAGCTCCTCATTCTCCGTCTCTCTTACGCGGGCGAGGAATTCTGCAAAAGGAAGCTTCATTTTTGCTAGATGCGGGACCTTCTTCCATAGTACGCCTAGAAGTGTCGAGATGGAGTCAGACATCTCGTCATAGCACTCTCTTTCGTCACTGTCGAGTTCTACAGCTATATTGAAAAGTACGAAATCATTCACGACAGAGTCATTGAGGGCACTCTTGAGTGAATATCTGTAAAATAGAGGCCCGATTGCCGGAATGAGCTTTGTCTCGAGGCCTTTCACATCCGCTGTCGCACTCAGCCCGAGAGCCGAGTAGAGGTCTTTTCTGTACTCTGATGAGTTCATGAAGTCGAAGATATGATAGTTTGACGGACTCCCGTAATGGTGGAACTCGTCAAGAACCAGGAGTACATTCCTTCCGCTTTTCATGTCGTCTTCCACAAGAAGGGGAAGCACATCGCGGGCTCGGTTGATTGTGAAGATTGAAACGGAAGCGGGGATTAATTTCTGCTGATTTTGTATTCTGACGTCGTGTAAGCCTATGCTGTTGAGCGTTTTCCTCCATTGCTCGAGGAGCGGTATTCTTGGAACTATGACATATACGTGTATGTTCCCGTCCGTCTCTTTTATACGTCTTGACGCCGCAACGGATGCAAGTAGCGTCTTTCCGCCGCCGGTTGTAACTTCGATTACTCCCCTGTAGGAGACTTCCTTCCATTTTAAGAGACATTCTTCCTGCCATTTATAGAGAGTAACCATGCTTGAATGATAGCCTTTGGAGCCGTCTTCTACAAGATTACAGTTTCTTAAGTTATAGAATGCTTTTCTTTCTCAGTAGGATGTTTTCCCCATTGGGTGCAGCTATATAAAAGATGTCGTCGAAAGATGAGATTATTGTCTTATATTCCTTTTAACTTTCTTGTGTACTGTGCTATATTTACTCAATGGAGGATTTTATGGTTTACGAAGAATTCCTGGAAGAGTTCAAAACTCTTGATAAGAATATGAAGGATACGCTGGCGAAGCTCAGCAGCCTGGAGAAGAAAATCAGTAAAGATGTTGAAGCGGGAGATATTAAGACTGCAGAGAAGGACACTGCAGCGCTGGAGAGCATGACCGAGGCATATCTTACAGCGAAAAAAGAAGTAGTGGAAAAACTCTCTTCTTTCGATTACAGAGATTATTTCCAGAGCGGTACATTCACCGAGGAGATGCTCTCTTCGTTGAGGGCTAAGGGGCTGGATGTTGTAGGAGATTACCCGAACTATGAGGTTTTCCCGACAAAGATCAAGCTTGATGCGGAGACTCAGGAAGTTGTACTCGGAAAGAAGAAGCTTCCGACGATGAGACCCGAGCGTGTGGCAGTGACGACGAAAGCTCTTGTCGATAAGCTTGAGGGTGAGTCATTCAACGCTCTTTCTTTCGCACAGGATCTGGAGAATGCATATACTCTCCTTATTGCAAAGGAGAATGAAAAGGCCGGAGTCAGAAAATTCACATTCGGTGCTTATCTGACGCTGCTTGACATATATAAACTCATGGTTCCACTTTCAAAAAGCAGAAAAGAATATGACGAGACTGCTTTCGCTTTTGATATCGCCCGTCTTTATATCGAGAACGAGAAGGGCGGCTTTGTTACAAAGAGCGGCAGAAGTGTTGCCTTCTCTACAGGAAGGGGTAAGGGAATCAGAATTCTCGATGCATCGGGTAACGAACAGCTTTTCAGCACAATATCATTCAGGTAACAGGTAAATAAGATGGACGCTAATAAAGCCATGGTTGAGCTTTCCTTCGGGCGTGTCCCCGTCGACAGGGATATTCTGCGCTCGATTACTGTCGGACTCGATAAGGTCTCGACATTCATAAAAAACGAGTATTTCGATACTTATATCGCAAACGGCGGCAGCAAGATAAAGTTTGTCACGGGAAAGAAAGGGTCGGGAAAGAGCCACTTGTTGAAGCTTATGGCTTTTGATGCTGCCGAGAGCGGTTTTCTCACCGTGGAACTGGACAGCAGAAATCTGCTTCTTTCAGATTTGACGAATCTCTATCTTGCCATCTTCAAAGCGCTTGATCTTGATGACCTTGTGAGGAGAAGTTCCACAAGAATGGTCAATTCCATGGGGTATGATTATCAGCTGTCTTCCGGTAAGAACTTTGCTTCCTGGCTCGACGACAGGGGGGAGCTCTCATTCCTTTCAAAGTCTGAAGTAAGAGCGGGATTGAGAAAGTTCTATCTGGAAAATCCGAATCTCGATTATAATTTCGCACAGATACTGTCTCTCCTTGCTTCCGAGTCTCTGGGCACCCTCAAACTCGACAAGGAGACGAAGGATACTGTGGATGCATGGCTTAATGCAGATAAAACCATCAAGGTGTCGGCATTACGTTCTCTCGGACTCGCAGGATATAAAATCAACAAGTTCAATGCCCGGTATCTTGTTCGCAGTCTCGCAGAACTTGTACACCTTGCAGGCTACAACGGACTCTTTGTTTCGATTGACAATACCGAGAGCATGATCAGTACATCATCTCTCAACCCCGTCAAGTACACGAAGATGCGTCGTGATGACGGCTATGAGGCGGTGAGAGAGCTTATCGACGACATAGATACCTTCAGGTATTTCTTTCTTGTCTTCGGTTTTGACCGTTCTCTCATAGACAATGAGAAGGTAGGATTCAAAAGCTATCAGGCTCTGTGGCTCAGGATACAGAATGAGATTGTCTCTAAGAGGATAAACCTCTACACAGATCTATTGGATCTCGACAAAATCAACTCCTCTCTCTACTCCGAGGATGCAATTCTCGAGATGTCGGAGCGTCTGACATCACTCTTCTCATCTTATGACATTTCGGCTGTGCCGATGACAGAGGAAGATGCAGAGCGCCTTATGAAGGAATCGAAATTCGGCGGAATATCACTCCCGCTTCTGGTAAACAGATTCACACTCAAACTCGACAAGAAGGAGGAAAAATGATGGACTACGATGCACGTCACCTTATAGAGGCTCTCCGCTCGGGAGTTCCCTCAAGACGAGTCGGTAAATACTTCTCGTCGTCACGCCTTGAGCTCATTTCCTCCATTAAGGATGATTTTGAAGAGGTGAGTGAAGGAAAGAGCAAAGGAAGGGTAATAATCGGTAAGTATGGAGAAGGTAAGACACATATGCTCAATACAATCTTCTCCATGGCGCAGGATGAGAATTATGTGGTGTCGCTTGTCTCGATAAGCAAGGAGACTCCTCCGAACAATCTTAACCTGCTTTACAAGAGAATTTTGGAAAATACATATCTCCCGGGAAGAAACGAAAGCGGCATATTCGGTCTCTTCGAGACTCTGGCTCCGGAAGGGGAGAAGGCTAATGAGATGTATCTGTATGGTTTGAAGAAGCTATCTACAGATAAGTTGTTCTACGTCTTCAAGGCACTTCTGTATTCCCAGGGACACAGAGACGACGACGCAGATGCACTGGACGCAGACCTCCGCGGATACTACATGAACCAGACTACTCTCAAGTCACTCTATCAGAAGTATTGTGATGAGAAGATGGTGTTGAGGGAGAAGTTTGTTCAGAAGAAGCATACATTCGATTATTTCATATTCATGGCAAAACTCTTCAAAGTAATGGGATACAAAGGCTGGGTAATCCTCTTTGATGAGGCTGAATTGATTGGAAGAATGGCACGTAAGAGCAGGGAAAACGCATATTTGAATATTGACAGATTCCTCGACCCTGTTTCTTCTCTTGAAAGTGTATACTCTGTCTTTGCTTTTTCTTCATCCTTCTCCGACGAGGTTATCGCAGGTAAGAACGAGTACAGCGCAGTCGCTCTTTCCTGTCGTCCGGAGGAAGAGATTAAGGCTATAACAGATACACTCGATAGAATTACAGGCGGCAGTGAGCTTGCCACGCTGAGCCGGGAAGAGCTCGAAAGGTCGATAACAAGCATAGTCGACCTCTATAAGAGAGCTTATGACAGAGATATCGAGTGCGATATACAGAGTCTTGTAGAGGTTGCGTCGAAGTCGGGCTTTCTTCTTAGAACAAAGATTCGTGCGGTAATCGAGGCTCTGGACCAGATTTATCAATACGGCAATATGGGGTCTGTCGAAGCATCGAAAGTTCAGGGGGAGGATTTATCTGAGGTAATTGAAAGCTTTTTCGATGATCCTGCTGAAGAAAAGAGTGATGAACAATAACTTTTCTTTCCAGCTTTCATTCTGATTGTTGCAATATATGCTCCTCCGGGTATACCGTCGGGGCATATTTTTGATAATCCCGTTGACGATAAACGTTTCAAGGAAAGAGGAGAGGTATAGAGCAAAATTTCTTGACTGTTATAATTTGTTGCTGTAGCTTTTAGAAAAGTGTTTTTTAAATAAGCTGAAATTACAGAAAAGTGTATTTTTACGGTAGCATAGAAAGAGGAAAAGTGTATGGGGATGTTTCGTAAGATTAAGAGTTATATCGTCAATTATTTCAAATCTCCGTCTGAGAGGATCCTTATTATTGATGGGGCGCGGCAGGTCGGGAAATCATATATCATCAGAGAGGCGGGAACTGAGCTCTTCGAAAACTACGTAGAAATCAATCTTTTCGAGGATTCCCTGAATGACAGGCTCTTTGAGAATGCAAAGACCGTAGACGATTTCTATCTCTATTTGAGCATGGTCTCAGGAGATAAACTAAAGAGCAGGTCAGATACTCTTGTCTTCCTTGATGAAATCCAGGTATATCCCCATCTATTGACAATGCTGAAGTTTCTGAAAAGAGATGACAGATTCACATACATTGCATCAGGCTCTCTTCTTGGTGTCACTCTATCTATGTGTCAGTCGATTCCAATGGGAAGCATAGAAGTCAAGCATATGTACCCCATGGACTTTGAAGAGTATCTTATTGCTTCGTCTGTAGGAAGAGAGGTAATCGAGGCTGTTTCCTTGAAATTCAAAGCGGGTGAGTCTCTTGATGAGTCCATGCATAACAAGATGATGGACTACTTCAGGAAATATCTTCTCTCCGGGGGACTCCCTGACGCAGTAAAAGCATACATAGAAACGAAAAACATTATTACTATGCGTTCGATTCAGAGCGGGATACATGATTATTACTCGAAAGATGCCGCTAAATACGACAAAGAGCGGAAACTTCAGATTAAGAGAGTTTATGAGATGATACCTTCAACTCTTGAAAACAAGAAGAAAAGAATCAGATTCAAAGATATAGATGACAAAAAGGGAAAACGCTTTTCTGATTACATGGAGGAGTTCGACTATCTGACATCTGCCGGTATAGCACTATCTGTTCAGGCTGTCTCAACTCCTATTTTCCCTCTTATTGAGCATTCTGGCAAGAACCTGATAAAACTCTATCTCAACGATGTCGGAATTCTGACTTCTATTCTCTACCAGAATAACGTTAAAGCGATTTTGACAGATGAGAGCAGTATTAATCTCGGCTCTGTCTATGAATCTGTTGTCGCAGAGGAGTTGGCCGCACACGGCCACAATCTTTTCTACTATGATAACAAGACAAAGGGGGAAGTGGATTTTCTTCTCAATGACTATGAAAATCTTTCTGTCCTTCCGATAGAGGTCAAATCGGGAAAGGACTACAGAGTACACAGTGCTCTCGATACTTTTCTTTCCAATCCTGATTACAATATAAAGAGAGGCATTGTACTTTCTGCCGAGAGGAAAGTTTCCATTGATGACAAAGGAATTACATATCTACCGATATATTATGTAATGTTTCTATAGCCGGAACGCTTTTGATATTCTTTCCTTGTTTATTGTCCAGGAACTGTCAAAAATTAACTTGACGGTTAATTCCGTCATCGGGATTAACCGTCTTCTTCGTTTTCTCAATAGTGGACCATTCTATCATTCCCGCTGAAAGGCGGACAAAGCTTTATTATTCTCTCAACGCTCTCTTTGTATCCCGCGTAGGTGATGATTTTCTCTCTCTTACGCTCGAGGAATTCTTTCGAGTAGATGAACTTCTTCATATCTTTGTCGTAGATGTCCATGCCGAGACTCAATAAGAGCGCGTGGGAAGCTGCATAGTCCCATATGTAGCATGGCTCGTTTATGGAGAGGGAGATATTCGAGAAGAGGAGAGGAGAGACGAGATGGAGTATCTGGGAACCGAAGATCCTTATTTTTCCTTTATATTCTCTGAAGTCGACATATCTCATGAGTGATGACGATACTACTATCTGCTTTATCTCATTCTTCTTTCCGCTCTCGTTTTCGACTGTAAGCTCTTTACCATTGATGATGGGTTTTTCTCCCGGTGTCAGACGAAGTAGAAGCCCCTCTGTTGTTCCCCGTCCGAAGCGCGGGGCGTAGATTATGGCGCCGACTGGTGTGAATGTTGCGTCGAGTATTGCCAGCGCCGTACAGAATGAGGGAAGGCCCTGTGAAAAGACATCGGTACCATCAATGGGGTCGAGGACGAAAGTGAAGGGGGCATTATTCTTTTTCTCCGTCTCCTCTTCTTCTGTGATGATTCCGGCTTGAGGGAAGAGCCTTTTTATCTCTCCCACTATTTCGTGCGAAATTGTAATATCGACCTCGGTGACAGGCGATTTGTCTTCTTTGAGCTTCACGTGGAGCTTCGACTGCATATCAGCAGCCCAATCCCCGAGTTCGATTATCTTTTTCTCCAATAAATCTAGTTTTGCCTTAATTGAGATATCCATGTTTTTTTGCTATATTCTCCTTTAATGCAGCAGATTGAAAATGTGGTATCAGAATATATCAGGAAAAGCAGTGCATACAAGGCTTTTATAAATAATCAGGATACCGTTCTTCATTGTGACTCACTACTTTTTTATCCCCTTATAAGCTTTATCAAAGCTTTCTCTGATAAAAGGGGAGGACGCACTGTCGTCATTACCGCAACGGAAGACGAAGCGAAGAATGTCACGGAGGCTCTTTCATCTCTCTCGTCTCTCCCTGTTATTCATATTCCATCCGACGGCATGGTCTTCTATTCGACAATAATAGATGGAAAGATAAACTACAGCCGTAAGAAGGCCCAGGAGAAGTTCATGGAGAGTTCCAGGGCTGTTGTAGTACTCTCCCTCAGGTCTTTCTCATCTCCTTTCCTGTCTCCAGAGTCACTCTCTCTTTTCTCCTATCCGCTCAAGTGCGGAGAAGAGCTTGATGTAGACAGCTTTTCCTCTCTTTTGACAGAAAGCGGTTATTACCGTGCCCAGAATTCACTTGAGGAGGGAACATTCACTCTCCGCGGCGAGATACTTGAGATACATCCTTTCGCATCGGAAAGAGAGTATAGGGTATACCTTGACTGGGATAAGATAGAGAGGATAGTCGAGGTCTCTTCCTCAGGCGAGAAGAAGGAGTCGATGAGAGTTCTCTCCGTTCCCCTCATGAAGGAGGGAAGCATAAAGAACCTCAAGAGTGTAAGTATAAGAGAGTATCTTAAAGAGAGCGATTATTTTGTGCTTCCGACACTGGAGAAGCTCACATCTTCCTACAAGGCTCTCGATAATGAAGCGAGGGAGAGATATAAGGAAGCGTACAAGGTAAGAGCAGATGCTCCGAGGAATACAGAATACCTCCTTGACTGGAATGACTTCTATCCGTCTATAAAGAAGGGATGTGTCATTCATGAGATAATGGAGAGCAGTTTTCATCACTTCAATGTGGACCCGTCACACTCTTACTTTGGAAACGTTACCTATTTCAAGGATGAAGTTAGAGCCGCACTCAGGGATGGGTGGAGGATATATATACTCGCCCCCACGGAAATACAGAAAACGAGGCTCACATCTCTTTTCCAATCCCTTGGTGATATCGAGATATCGGTATCGGGAATCGATCAGGGCTTTATGCTTACAGCAGAGAAGATCATGTGCGTACTCGACAGCGAGATCTTCGGTCGCAGAAAGAGAAGGGAACGCACTCTTGTAGAGACACTTTCGTCACCTCTCGATTCTTTTGTTTCTCTCAAAAGCGGAGACTATGTCGTTCACATCAATTACGGAATTGGACAGTTCGAGAAAATAGACAGGGTAAAGAGCGGAGAGACCGAACGCGATTACATCAAGATCAAATACAACGGCGGGGAAACTCTCTATGTTCCGATTGAACAGACCAATCTAGTACAGAAGTATATAGGTAACGACGGTAAGCCTCCCAAACTCGACTCAATAGGAAGTCAGAACTGGGCGAAGAAGAAGGAGAAGGCAAGGGAGAATGCCGAAATTCTTGCCAGGGAGCTTGTCCATCTCTATGCCCTCAGGGAACACACTCCGGGCTATCCGTTCAGCAAGGATACCGACTGGCAGGTTGCCTTTGAAGCTTCCTTCCCATTTACTGAAACTCCCGATCAGATCAAGTGCATAGACGAGATCAAGAGCGATATGGAGAGCGATAAGTGCATGGACAGACTTGTGTGCGGAGACGTCGGATACGGCAAGACCGAGATAGCCTTCCGTGCGGCGTTCAAGGCCATAATGAGCGGGAAGCAGGTTGCCTTTCTCGCTCCCACTGTAATTCTTGCCCAGCAGCACTACGAGAATTTCAAGAAGAGAGTCAGTGAATTTCCTGTCAAAAGCGGGCTCTCGACACGTTTTGTATCTTCAAAAGAGAACAGAGCTGTGCTCAAGGGAGTGAAAGACGGCACTGTCGATATCCTGTTCGGCACCCACAAGATACTCTCTTCCAACGTTGTTTTCAAAGATCTCGGGCTTCTAGTCGTAGACGAAGAGCAGCGATTCGGTGTCAAGGATAAGGAGAAGATCAAGGTTTTGAAGTCTTCGATAGACTCCCTGACGCTTTCAGCAACCCCCATCCCCCGTACTCTGTACATGTCGCTTTTGAAGGTCAGGGATATGTCGCTTTTGACGACTGCCCCGAGGGAGCGTCTCCCGATCGAGACTTTCATAGGAGAGTACGATATAGAGAAGGTGAAGTCTTCGATAGAAAGGGAACTCGAGAGGGGAGGCCAGGTCTTCTATCTTCATAACAGAGTTGAAGATATCGAGGAAGTTGTCAAGTCTCTTTCCGCCCTGCTTCCGGGTGTCATAATAGAGGCTGCACACGGCCAGATGGAAGCCGACAGGATGGAGGAGGTCATGCACCGCTTCATCTATGAGGGCGTCCAGGTCCTTGTTTCCACAACGGTCATCGAGAACGGCATCGACATACCGAATGTCAACACAATCATTGTCGACAGAGCGGATAGAATGGGGCTTAGTCAGCTCTATCAACTCAGGGGAAGAGTCGGACGCAGCGACAGGAAGGCTTACTGCTATCTTTTCTACCCCGATGCATCAAGACTCAACAGTGATGCCATTAAGAGGCTCAAGGTATTGAGTGAAAACACATCTCTCGGCTCGGGCTTTAAAGTCAGTATGTACGACATGGAGATAAGAGGCGCCGGTAATATTCTCGGGCGAGAGCAGAGCGGGCACCTCGAGGCTGTCGGTCTCGATATGTACCTCCGTCTCATCGAAGAAGAGATCAACAAGCTTACAGATACCGAGAAGGAGAGCGAGAGGGAGGTCCTTGTACAGCTAGATTACACCGGCTTCATACCAAACTCATATATATCGGACGCATCGGCGAAGTTCGAACTCTATAAAAAGATTGCATCCGTCAAGAGCGAGGGAGAGCTTGACGCGTTGAAGATGGAGATAGAGAGACGTTACGGCGTTTTCCCCGAAGAAGTCGACAATCTTTTCTCTATAGCCGAAATAAAGATAGTTGCAAGAATTCTCAAGATATCGTCATTGAGGGAATTCAAGCATACAATAGATGTGGTATTCTCATCTGTCGTCGACCTCAATCCGTCGAAGGTCGTCTCTCTCATAACACTCAGTAACGGCAGGGTGAGACTCGACCCCAAGGAGTTCAATCACCTTTTAATCGAGACAGATACGGTATCGCTGAAAGACAAGGCCGTTATGATTTTGGAAACACTCAGGAGACTCATGTAGAATGGAAGAGCAGGAATTATTGGAAAAACTCCATAAAATAGAACTAAGAGAAGGTAAAGAGAGAACTATCAAGAGCTATGTCTTGAGGAACAACGTTCTTGAAGAGAAGGAGAAGGCCGTTGTATTGAAGTGGGCAGAGAAATACTGCCTCTTCTATGAGGATAAGTATCTGGATTATAAGAAGATCTTCTCGAACGACAACGACACCGTCATCGAGATAGGCTTCGGAAACGGAGAGACTACGGCGCAGATGGCTCTTATAAAACCGGAATACAACTACATAGGACTTGAAGTATATCTCAAGGGCTTTGTCAAACTTCTCTCGTCTCTCGGAGAGAACAACATCGACAACGTCAGGATTATGAGATTCAATGCTATTGATGTTCTCGAGCATATGATTCCCGACGCCTCCGTTGCAGGATTTCATATCTTCTTTCCCGATCCGTGGCCGAAGAAGAAGCACCATAAAAGGAGAATAATGAATGTTGAGTTTCTTCATCTCCTTGCAACTAAACTCAAGAAAAACGGCTACATATACATGGTGACGGACTGGGAGGAATATGCATTAGAGGTGCTTTCCCTTGTGAAGAGCGAGCCTCTTCTCTATAACCCGTTCTACGACTTTGCTCCTCCCGTTGCGTGGAGGCCGATGACAAAATTCGAACATAAGGGAATGGACAAGGATTACACCATAAATGAAATATGGTTTGAGAAATGCTGAGCTCTCATCTATCATATAGCCAGGAAGGAGAATGCCATGCTTTACAAAATGGAAATAGGGGACAGAGAGATATACCTTGCACAGAAGGCTCTCACGGATGACGGCGACTATATTGTATATGAATGGAATGATGGTCTTTATATCTCGGAAGACGATGATGACGAGTTTGAACTGGACGACGAGATGGAGGAGGATCTCTTTCCTCTCGACTTTGATGAAGAGGACGGGGATGATGACGAGACATATGAAGTTGAGGATGACGAGGAAGAGGAGTGCGGAGAGTTTGAGGACGAGTACATAGAGGACGACAAGGAGAGGAATGTCAGACTCGATATCGAGGCAATCCTCTCTTCCGGCTTTGTTCCACAGGGTGGCGTCAGCACATACATCACGCCCAAATACACTACTGTCTATGCTCAGGCTTTTTATAGAAAGAAATAAGGAAGGAAACAACAAAACAAAAGGGGCTCGGATGAGCCCCATATTTAACGCCGGAGAATCAAGCGTTCTCTTTAGCTTCCTTCTCTCTCTTTGCTTCAGCAATTACATCATCAGCAAGTTTACCGTTGAGTGTTTCATAGTGGTCGAACTCGAGTTCGAAGGATCCCGATCCCTGTGTCATACTCTTGAGGTCGATTGCATAGCTTCTGAGCTCTGCCATAGGAACCTCCGCCTTTACGGATGTGAGGTGACCCATGTCTTCCTGTCCGAGAACTCTTCCTCTGCGTCCCGAGAGGTCGGATAGAATAGCGCCGAGATATTCCTGGTCTACGAATACTTCGAGTTTGCAGAACGGCTCGAGGAGTACACATCCCGCCTTTGCGAGAGCAACATCCATAGCACCCTTTGCTGCAAGCTTGAATGCCATTTCAGATGAGTCTACCGGGTGCTCCTTACCATCAACGAGGTTGACGCCGATATCTACAAGAGGATAGCCTGCAAGATAACCTTCTTCCATCTTTTCGTGGATACCCTTTTCAATACCCGGTACATAACCCTTGGAGACAGCACCTCCCTTGACTGTGTTCTCGAACGAGTAGTACTGGCCTCTCTCGATAGGGGAGATCTCGATGACGACACGACCGAACTGTCCGTGTCCGCCCGACTGCTTCTTATGTGAGTATTCACTCAGTCCGCTCTTCTTTGTGATTGTCTCTCTATATGCAATCTTTGGCATCTTTGTGTTGATCTGGATCTTCTGCTTTTCCTTGATCTTGTCGAGAATCATGTTGATATGGAGTTCACCCATACCGCCGATGATGGATTCCTTCGTCTCTTCGTTATATTTCATCTCGAATGTAAGATCTTCTTCAGTTATCCTGTGGAGAGCGTCGTTCATCTTGTCTTCGCTCTTCTTGTCGCTTGCGGAGATTGCAAGTTCATAGATAGGCTGTGGAAGGCTGAGAGCCTTGAACTTCAGCTTGCTTGTAACGTCTCCGACAAGGGTTGCGTTTGTGAATGCCGGGTCGAACTTCGTGATGATTCCGATATCGCCTGCATTGAGTGCATCAACTTCAACGAGTTTCTTTCCGACAGCTCTGTAGATCTTTCCAGGTCTTCCTTTCTTGCCGTTTTCAGGGTTGTAGAGATCCGTGTCTCCTGTAATTGTACCGTTGACAACCTTGATGAAGCTGAGCTTTCCGGAGAACTGGTCGATTGTTGTCTTGAAGCAGTAAGCTTCCGGAGTGGACTTTGCACCGATAGGATAGTTTCTTTCCTCAGTTCCGTCTTCCTTTGTGATGTATTCGCAGACACCTTCAGGATTCGGGAAGTTGTTGCTTATGAAGTTCAAGAGAGATGTAATGCCTGCGCCCTTATCGGATGCACCGACAAATACAGGAACAACGCTGTCGTTCTTGAGACCTTCCCTGAGGCCGAGTCTTATGTCGTCATCGGAGAGTGTGCCCTCTTCGAAATACTTCTCGATGAGTTCGTCCGTACCTTCTGCGGCCTTTTCGATGAGCTCTTCTCTATATGCATTAACGTTATCTTCATATTCTTTCGGAACATCGATAACTTCTTCTTTTCCGTTTTCCTTAAAGAGGTATGCCTTGTTTTCGATGAGGTTTATAACACCTTTGAAATCCTCTGCATAACCCATTGGGATAGTTACAGGAGCAAAGTTTGAATGGAATTCCTCTGTGAGGTTATCCATAACATCACGTGAGTTTGCTCTTTCCTTATCCATCTTGTTGATGAAAACTGCTCTCGGCTTATTTCTCTGGTCAAGCCTTCTCCAGAGCTTGATTGTCTCTATCTGGGCTCCATCTCTGCCGTCGACTACCATTATAGCTGCCTCAGCTGTTCTGAAGGCACAAATAGCTTCACCTACAAAGTCTGCAGTACCCGGAGTGTCGAGAATGTTGATTGTCTTGTTGTTCCACTGCACAGACGAAAGGGATGTATGTACTGAAATCTTACGGGAGATTTCCTCTTCTGTGTAGTCGCTTGTCGTCTTTCCACTGTCTACCTTTTCTGCCTTAGCGATGGCTCCTGTATAGTAGAGCATCTCTTCAACAAGACTTGTCTTGCCAGTACCATTGTGTCCTATTACAGCAATGTTCCTGATTTCTTTTGTTTCAACGCTCATCATTACCTCCTTTTACTTTTGTAATTAAGCATTCCATAAAAGTTTAAATTAGGTGATTTTCAGTTGTCAAATAAACTTTTTGTTAAAACAGTAATTTTTTGTTTTGCTCCACACTTCCCGATAATTAAGAAAAAAGACAGCTTGATAAGACCTGATCTATACTTCCGCCAATGAAGCCGACACAAAGAAATAGAGATGTGTCGAGAAAAGCAAGAGGAACATTTTCAGGCTGTGAATTTAACTGTCCCTTTGGTGCTTAAGGGACAGTTAAAGGGACAGTTCGATCAAGAATACTAAAGGGCATATCTAAGATAAATATTTGTAAAAAGAAAACTTACATGTTCATTTTTTAAGAATTATCTGTTATTCTTAAGGGACAGTAAAAGGGACAGCTAAAGGGACAGTAAAAGTTTCTGAAGGAGTATTTATGGCATTACCTGTCAACATTACAGAGCTCATCGAAAACAGAGTTGTTGAGAGCAATCGTATCGAATATAAGAAGGATTGGAATCCTGAGCCTATAATCCATACAATTGCAGCATTCGCCAACGATATCGATAACCTGGGCGGCGGATATATCGTCATCGGGGTTGAAGAGAAAAATGGACTACCTGTTGTCCCTGTCTGCGGCATTGACAAAAATTCCCTCGATAGAATACAGAGGGAACTACTCAATAAATGCAATCTCATAGAGCCCAGGTACCTTCCTGTCGTAAATCCTGAAGTGTACAAAGGAAAGGATATCCTTGTTATATGGGTGCCGGGAGGAGACGATCGTCCTTATAAGTGCCCGGTAGTGCTGAATTCGGATAAAACTTCAAAGAAAAGTGAGAGGGCATACTATATCCGTAAAATGTCCAACACAATAAGTGCAAATCAAAGGGAAGAACGCGAATTGATAAGTTTGATTAGAGATGTTCCTTTTGACGACAGACTCAACTACAAAGCAGATATTATGGATATGAGGAGCAGCCTTATTTCCGAGTTCCTGCATTCTGTCGGAAGTGAGTTGTACCTTGATTCTCTTATACGTCCACTTGAGAGTATTGCAACGGACATGAAACTCATCGGCGGTCCTGTGGAATATCGTAAACCGTTGAATGTCGGGTTGATGTTCTTCAACGAGAGACCTGATAATTTCTTCCCATATACCCAGATAGAGGTGGTTGTCAAACCCGATCCTACCGGGATAGGAATGAGAGAACGTATATTCAGGGGACCGGTTGATAAACAGCTTATGAACGCCCTTGAATATATACGTTCTTCTATTATCGAGGAGTATGTAACAAAGCTTCCGGATGAAGCGGAGGCCGTACGCATATATAACTGGCCTTACCGTGCAGTTGAAGAAGCCCTGTGTAATGCAATTTATCACCGCTCCTATCAGATTAATGAACCTGTGACGGTTACAATTACTCCCGCTCAAATGGAGATATTAAGTTTGCCCGGTCCCGATATCTCGATATCCGATAAGGATTTCGCGAGGGGCGTACTTATCTCGACAAGATACCGCAACAGAAGGATAGGTGATTTTCTGAAAGAACTTAAGATGATTGAGGGAAGGAATACAGGCGTTCCATTGATTATAAAGGCAATGCAGCAGAACGGTTCGGGAAAACCAGAATTCAAGACAGATGAGGCCCGCTCCTATTTCAAAGTTATCCTTCCGATTCATCCTGTTTTTATTGATGTCGACAAAGCCGGTGTAGAGTTACCGTTGACTCCCCAGAGAGTTGGACAGAAGAGAAGAACAAGAAGTGAACTCCGGGAGATGATTATTCTTGCTTTGAGACAGAAGGAACTTTCAATGAGAGAGTTGTCGCTTGAACTGGGATATTCAAAGCTGACCGATACCGTCCGGGAAGTTGTAAATGAACTCGTGGAGGATGGCACTGTTGAGTTCATTTATCCTTCAAAGAGCAGAAATCCCAGGCAGAAGGTAAGACTCAGGAAGAAATGATGATGTGATAAGGCTGTCTGGACATGAGAAGGCAAACTTACTTGTTGCTAACAATGTCTAATTGTGATTTTATTCTCCTCTTCTCTTGATTTCTTTCAGCCCGGGTGTATAGTTAAGCAGTAAGTTGTCTAATTGTGATTTCCGGAGGAGTTATGCCGATTAGTGAGAAAGACCGTGAGTTCTTGGAAAGTGTGTCTTCTTTCTTCCGTGAGACAAAGAGGTGTAATTCAAAAGAGGAAGGATCTATTCTGACAACTGCCCGGCATTTTGGGATAAACCGGAATAAGGTGAGGAAGATTCTTGTCACCACCGGAGACATATCAAATCCATTGACTCAAAAAGCCGTTGAGTTGAGGAAGAAAGGCTGCAGAATTGATGATATAGCCGATAAACTTGGTGTTTCAAAGGCAACTGTTTCAACATACCTTCCTTATGACACGACGATTAAAAATACACTTGACCCATCTCCTCATACCGGTAAGGTTCGGGAATACAGAAAATATGAAAAAGAAAGAAAGGAGAGACAGAAAATAAAAATGGAAGAAGTTAACGAAGAAAGAACAAGCTGGAAAGATGAATGGAAGAAGGAGGCGAAAATGTCCTACACACCTTCGTTCAGCAGACGTAAGCGTGTTACCTGGGAAGATTTGAATTTGAGTGATGAATATTTCGTCTCTAAAAATGAAAAGCTGGTTAAGATGAGAAAAGATTATGAGGCGTTGAAAGAAAAGGAAGACCTGACTCAGGAAGAGGAGACCAGACTTTTAAACTATATGTTGATCTATGGTGATATCCCGGGACTTGTCAGTCAGAGAAGTGTAGAGGATCTTGAAAGAATATCGGGAGAAAGGCTTCCTGCCGAACCGTATGATGTCATACGTCTTAATATGGAACTTGTCTGTGATGATGAAGATGAAAAAGAGGTATTCAAGAAATACGGCTCTGTTAAGTATGGAGATACAATCTCCCGTGACTGTCTTGTTCCGATAAATATCCCGCTCTATGCCGTCCATTATCTGATACAGCGTCTTTTCGGCTGGCAGAACAGTCATCTCCATTCCTTCGAACTCGATGAGGATGTGCGTGACCGTGTAACATGCGATAAGCTTTCCGTCTGGGCTGAACTTGTCGGGATACTCTTCAGATCTCCTTTCATGGATGAGAATGCCCAGTTCTGGGCCGATGATTACCGCGGAGGCAGTTTCAAGAACTGGATGACAAAGAAATACACAGGGCCTTATTATTCCCGCTGCACTGACGAGGGATATATAAAAAGCCAGAAAACACTTTCTCCCGTAAAAAAAGACCTTAAGAAAAATAGTGAATATTACGTTCTCTGGGAGGTTGATGAGAACGGGAAACGAATCAGGCTGCTTGATGAACGTCCCGTGATAAATTACGTCGGGGCCAAAATGGAGTCTCCCCAGTCGTTCTGGAAAAATTTTAAAACAGAGTTGGAGATCGTCAAGGCAGAGGATGCTCCGGTAAGCAGACTGGACTTTGATACATGTAATACCTTTGATCTACTGGAGAGACTTCCCATTATTTCCGTTATTTCATTTCTTCCTGACTTTGATATGACCGGAAAGGATTTCCTCTCATCGGTTCATGATGATATCGAGAAGCTTAAGAAGGAAAAGAGCACTGATCTCCTGAAAGAAATTCTACCCCGCGCATTTACCAACAGTCTAATTTACAGATACGACTATGGTGACGGATGGAAAGTCAGGATTACCGCGACAGGTGAGTGCCTCGACCTTATTCAAGAGGGTCGTATTACACAGGAAGAGCTCGATAAGGCCCAGATCAAGTGTAGAGAGCTCTATCGTCCTGTCACGATAGCTGTTGACGGAGAGATGCTCCTTGATGATGTCGGCGGAACAAACGGCTATGCAGAGTTTTTGAAGACAATCAATGATGATTACAAGAACGACGATGACTATGTTCCAGATAAGGATATCGAGAGGGAAATGAAGATAGAGAAGAGAGAAACACTCAACTGGGCTAAGAATGTTCAAAACTGGAAAAAGCTCAGCCCTTATATTTAGAGGAGGAGTTATGATAAGAGTAATCAACGAGTCGGACTGGATAATCTTCTGAACACGTATGCCGCTCTGGAGAGAGCGTTATCTGGAGAAGCTACCGGATAACTACCAAAGAATACTTTCGTCACCTGAAAGTGCAGAAGAGAGATTCATGAGGCTTCTTAAGTGCATCGACAAGGACAGTATGTGTGCTCTCTTTAATGTCGAGATGAGCCGCTCGAAGTGCCTTATCAACATAACAAGGCTCCTGGGCGGGGGAATTATCGACGAGAATGATCTGGATGGTTTCACACCGGATTTGAGAGAGAAAGCATCATTTTTCATTAGAAAATGAAGAGATACATCTCGTAATTATCCCTCCCCGGCGCTAATATAGCGGGGCGGAGGCAGAGACTATGGAGAATGACAGTATGGAAAGCACAAAGAAGAGCAGTGGAAAATTGAAGAAGATATTTACTATCCCTCTTCTCTATCTTGAGACTTTTTTGATTATGGCACTCGGCGAGATAATCGGAATGAGCGTGAGACTGCTGCCGAAGCTTTTTCCGGCGCTTGAGGGAAGTGATGCATGGATTACAGCTTCAGACTACAGCGAGTTCTGGGGAATGTGGCTTATCGTCATCCTTACGGCCTCTCTCATCAAGAAGAACAAACCAATTCTTCACGCCATAGGAAAGAATGATAAGGGAAACACATTCGGCTTTTTTTCTATTGGAATTGGCCTGGGCTTTTTGATGAATGCTCTCTGCGTTCTTATGGCAGTTCTATGCGGTAACATACGTCTAAGCTTCAACTCATTCAGTATATTGTCGTTCATCCTCGTCTTCATAGCTGTCCTCTTACAGTCGGGGGCGGAGGAAATTGTATGCAGGGTCTTTCTCTATCAGAGGCTGAGAAAGGCATATAAGTCACCGCTATTTGCAGTTATCGGGAACTCCGTCTTTTTTGCCTTTCTTCATATATTCAATGACGGCTCGGGAATCCTCGGTATCCTCAATACCTTTGTAATTGCGCTTCTTTTCTCCGTTATTGTCTATTATACAGGTTCATTCTGGTGTGTCGCCGCAATACATACGGCGTGGAATTTCACGCAGAACATACTTTTCGGCCTTCCGAACAGCGGAAATGTTCTTCCGTATTCGGTTTTTACCCTCAATGAAGGTGCTTCTGACGGCTTTTTCTATAACAGGGCATTCGGAATCGAAGGCGCTCTGTTCTCGTCACTTGTCATCATTGCCGTCACCATTATTGTTGTTTTACATATGAAAAAGCACAATGCTGAAGAAGTGAACATATGGACGGACAGCGGGTGCGTTACAGAATAGAATTGTAGAGGAAGAGATTTCTCTTTTTATGATATGAAAAGAATCGGGGCCTTGTTGACGGGCCCCGTTAAGTCAATCAATAACCGATTCCATCGGCTTTTTCGCTGTAGTGTCCGAACTCCATACTGAAGGTTCCTCTGCCCTGGGTCGAGGACCTCAGAACCGTTGTATACCCGAACATCTCCCTGAGGGGAACTTCTGCAGTCACGGTGTCGAATGTATCCTTGCTCTCCATTGTCTGTATGATACCGCTCCGCTGTGTCAGTGATGATATTACATCCCCGATATACTCGCTCGGGCTTGATGCCTGTACAATCATTATGGGTTCCATTATGACGGGGTCCGCCTGGGAGCAGAGCTTATCGAAGGCGAGGGCTGCTGCCGACGAGAAAGCGAGTAGGCTCGCTCTTTCCGGGTCATAGTCTATCGCCGTCACATCGACTGTTATATCTGTACACTCGTAACCGTATTTTATTCCACTCAGGAAAGCTCCCTCTATGCCGTTTCTGACAGCATCGATTATATCCTGGGGGATATCCCTTGTGTTTGCAGATATGATGAGCCTGTTGCCGCCTTTTTCTTCTGTCGGGGAGACTGTAAGAGAGAGAGAAGCATAGTTCTCCTTGTTTGCGATTGTCTTATCGTAAGTCTCGCTTCCCGATATTGTCTTCTTTATGCTTTCTCTGTAGGAGACCTGCGGCTTACCGACTCTTGCATCGACCTTCATCTCCTTGGTGATTCTTGTCACAAGTACATCGAGATGGAGCTCTCCCATACCTGAAATTATAAGCTGTCCCGTCTCCTTGTCTTCCTTATACGTGAATGTCGGATCCTCCATTGCAAGGGTCTCGAGCGCCTTCTGGAGTTTAGCCATATCGGAAGTGGTGTTGGGCTCTATCGCTACAGATATTACAGGAGTCGGGAATACCATGTTCTCAAGTAAATATGGATGGCTCTCTTCTCCGATTGTGTCGCCCGTCTGTGCCGACTTGAAGCCGATGATGACTCCGATATCGCCACTTGAAAGAGTCGATAGGTCATCCTCTCTCATTGCATGCATTCTGACAAGGCGGTTGATTCTCTCCTTCTTTCCCTTCGATACGTTATATACGCTGACACCCTTTTTGAGTGTTCCGGAGTATACGCGGACGAAACAGAGAGGACCCGAATGCTGATCCACCTGGATCTTGAAGATAAGTGCCTCCAAAGGCCCGTTTGGGTTGTGTTTGATCAGTTCTTTTCTGATGCTGTTCTTTGCATTGACAGCCTCGAACGGCGGGATATCGAGAGGGGAGGGAAGATAGTCGACAATGCCGTCAAGAAGAGTCTGGACGCCGATATTCTTCAAGGAAGAACCGACGAAGACTGGAAGTATGCTCCGCTCTATCGTGCACTTACGTATTGTCTCCTTCATAAGAGAGAGAGGAATCTCCTTTCCGTCGAAGTAGAGTTCGGTTATTTCATCAGAATAAGAGGAGAGAGCATCTATGAGATTCTCTCTTGCTTCTTCGTATTTCTCCATGTAGCTTTCCGGGATTGCGGATGAGGAAATGGTTGTCCCCTGGTCCTCCTGACTGAACGTCAGATATTCACCTTTGAGAACATCTATTACTCCGCTGAATGTGCTTTCGCTTCCGACGGGGAGAAAGAGAGGAACGGCATTTGCCTTGAGCTTCTTCTTCATCTCCTCTATTACTCTCTCGAAGTTTGCTCCGAGCCTGTCCATTTTGTTGACAAATGCAATACGCGGGACGGAATATGTGTCCGCCTGTCTCCACACTGTCTCTGTCTGAGGTTCGACTCCACCAACAGCACAGAAGACGCCGACGGCACCGTCAAGGACACGTAGCGAACGCTCGACTTCAGCTGTGAAATCGACATGGCCGGGTGTGTCTATGATATTGATCTGGTGTTCACGCCAGTAACAGGTTGTAGCTGCACTTGTGATAGTGATTCCTCTGTCCTGTTCCTGCTCCATCCAGTCCATGGTAGCTTCGCCGTTATCGACTTCGCCTATACGGTGATTCTCGCCGCTGTAGAAAAGAATTCTCTCTGTTGTCGTAGTCTTACCGGCATCTATGTGGGCCATTATCCCAATGTTTCTTATCTTCTTGTCGTCCATAACGGCTACACTATCATAATTATTCAGTTATTTCAATTTTCTGTTGACGGAATATAGGGGAGGGTGGTATATTCAAAATACCCCAAAGGGGTATAGGAGTAAGTATGAGTTGTAACTGCCCGGAATGCCGGAAGAAGACGGAGAGAACACCGGAAGAAAGGAAAGCCCTGAAGAATAGATTGAATCGGCTGATCGGTCAGATAAACGGCATTGAAAAGATGATCGACGAAGACCGCTATTGTGTCGATATCCTCATGCAGTGCGCTGCGATAAGCAAGGCTTTCGGAGCGATAGAGAGGGAGATCTTCTCCTCTCATCTCAAAGGCTGCATTACACGGGATATAAAAGAGGAAAAAGACGAAGTCTATGACGAGACAATGGATATAATCGAGAGGCTCATGAGATGAGACAGTTTTCAGTCACGGGAATGAGCTGCGCTTCCTGCCAGGCTCGTGTCGAGAAGGCTGTGGGTAAGGTCAAAGGTGTCGAGAGCTGTTCGGTGAGTCTCCTTACGAACAGGATGAATGTTGAAGGAAGTGCCGGAGACGAGGCGATAATCAAGGCCGTGCGGGATGCCGGGTACGATGCATTTCCCGCCGACAGTAAAGAGAAGAAAGAGACTGAAGATGACCTTGTGGACAAAGAGACCCCGCGCCTTATTAAAAGACTTGTCCTCTCTCTCTTTTTCACGGCAATACTCATGTACTTTTCGATGGGAGTCATGATGCTCAAGTGGCCTCTATCGGAATTCTTTACAAAGAATCATCTCTCCATAGGAATTGTAGAGATGTTTCTTGCCTCCATTGTACTTGTTATAAACCAGCGCTTCTTCATATCGGGATTCAAGGCTATATTGCACCGCTCTCCCAATATGGACTCACTTGTAGCACTCGGGTCATCGGTGTCATATCTGTGGTCGGTTTTTCTTCTTCTTGACGCATCATATAAAATGGCCTCGGGCGATACGGCCTCCGCCATGGAGAATATACACTCCCTCTATTTCGAATCCAGCGCCATGATTCTCGCTCTCATTACAGTTGGTAAGACCCTTGAAGCGAGAAGTAAGGGTAAGACAACAGATGCTCTTAAGTCTCTTGTTGCCCTCAAAAGCAAGACTGCGACGCTTCTTATCGACGGCAGGGAGGTTGTGAAGGATATAGAGAGTGTCCATGTCGGCGATATCTTCACTCTTAAAAGCGGAGAGCGTGTTCCTGTGGACGGTACTGTCTTATCGGGAACATCTGCAGTGGATGAAAGCGCACTCACGGGGGAGAGCCTCCCCGTGGACAAGAAGGAGGGTGACCATCTCTCAAGCGGAACCATAAATCTTTCTGGGTATCTTATCTGCCGCGCGGACAAGGTCGGGGAAGATACCGTCATCAGCCAGATAATCAAACTTGTCGAAGAGACAAGTGCATCAAAGGCTCATATCAGCAAGGTTGCAGACAGAGTTTCTGCTGTTTTCGTTCCTCTTGTAATGACGCTTTCTATTATAACATGCATCGTGTGGCTCATCATAAGTAAGGGCAATGTCTCACTCTCTCTCGAGAGGGCGATAAGCGTTCTTGTAATATCGTGTCCGTGTGCGCTCGGACTTGCAACTCCTGTTGCCATCATGGTCTCCAGCGGAGTCGGTGCAAAGAACGGAATCCTCTTCAAATCGGCTCAAGCCATAGAAGAACTGGGGAAGGTAAAGGTTGTGGCACTCGACAAAACCGGTACGATAACAGAGGGCAGGAGCAGCGTCAAGAACATATACACAATAGACGGCAGTGAAAGCGGATTACTCGCCTTCGCTTCTTCCGTTGAGGCTAAGAGCGACCATCCGTTGAGCATGGCTGTCGTAAAGAAAGCAGGGGAGATGAATATCTATCCCAAAGACGCTGAAAACGTCTCATCAATTCCCGGTAAGGGCATGAAAGGGGAGGTGGACGGCATAGAAGTATATTGCGGAAATCTCTCATTCATGGAGGAAGCGGGAGTAGAAAACATCTCTGATGCTTACGCTCTTAAAGAAAAAGCTCTCTCTGACGGAGCGTCACATGTCTATGTCGCTGCCGGAGGGAGAATCAAGGGACTGATAACAATAGCCGACAGAATAAAGGATGACAGCCCCAGAGCGATAGAGCTTCTTTCGGCTATGGGAATCGATGTAACTGTCATAACGGGCGACAACAGGGAGACTGCCGAGGCTGTCTGTTCATCCCTTGCCGTCAAGAGGATTATTTCTTCCGTCCTCCCCGGCGGAAAGGCGGAGGAAGTTAGAAAACTCAAAGCATACGGCCCTGTTGCATTCGTCGGTGACGGCATAAACGATTCTCCGGCCCTGACCATGGCTGATGTGGGCATAGCGATAGGAAGCGGTACCGATATTGCAATCGACTCCTCGTCCGTTGTTCTCATGAAGTCATCTCTCATGGATGTAGTGGGAGCGGTAAATCTTTCGAGGCATGCTCTCAAAAATATTCATGAGAACCTTTTCTGGGCTTTCATATATAACCTCTTCGGTATACCTCTTGCCCAGGGAGTCTTCATCCCGCTCTTCGGCTGGAGTCTAAATCCGATGTTCGGAGCACTTGCAATGAGTCTCTCTTCATTCTGTGTCGTCACGAATGCGCTAAGACTCAACCTTGTTGACATATACAAAGTAAAAAACAGAAAAAAGAAAAAAGATGAAATCATCTATGAGGAGAATAAAAGTATGGAAAAGACAGTTAAAGTTGACGGCATGATGTGCCATCACTGCGAAATGAGAGTCGAGAATGCCCTTAAATCTCTCGAGGGTGTAACGGGTGCAAAAGCAGACCATGAGAAGAAAGAGGTGACAATTGCCCTCTCGTCTCCTCTCAGTGACGAGAAAATCAAATCCGTCATTGAGAAGGAAGGCTACAGCGTAATAGAGTGAGCATAAATTCCTTATTTTTGTTGTTTTCCTCTTTCTCATAAGTTAGAGTTTTCATAATGACAAAAGAATGTGCTGGAGAATGACTGGAAACTTTCCTTCTCCAATGTACCCGTTTTCTCATCGGATGAGAGAGCGGGGCTCAAGAATACGAAAATGAGGAGAGGATATGATTGAAGAATACAAGGAATACTATGTGAGCCAGACCCTCACGAAAGCATGGAGCGATGAGAACGGAAAGGTCAGTTCTTATAATCCGTCCAGGGACAAAATAACAACAGGTAACCCGACGAGGTACTTTCATAGAAAGCTCTCCAGGCTTGATGATTCTTTTCCTGGGATTATCAACAAGCTCGATACTCAATATACTTTTTTGACGGACCACTTCAAGAGCGGAGACTATAAGCATATCTTTACAAATAATATAGGGGCATATTCTTCAATACTCTTTCAATTTGTACGTACACCTTTTTACAGGTCCCTTCACGAATCCTTAACAGATAAATTCAAGAGGGTCTCCGAAAGCTCATTTTTCAACGGCGGCTACAACCCGAAAAAAGACAAGGCCTCCGACAGCATTACGGAGACGAAGTTCCTGTGGAACAAGATCGGAACATTATACTGTGAGGAGATGTATATCTACGACCTTGAGCGCGTTTATCTCCATGCGCCAGAAGGCACGTCCTTTATTCTCGGCCCCAACCCGATGAATATAATAAATCCTTTTATGGAAGATGATTATGTCGTGTATAGCAAGAACCGCTATGAAGTAAGCGGCACAATGCTCATATGGCCTATGACGCCGGCTGTTGCCGTATGTTTCTATGACCCGTTTGCCTATGTGATTAAACAAAAAAATGGAAGAGTTGATCTCACACCCGGGGACGTGGAGGTGTTGAACAAAGTTCAGATTTACAATTCTCCGTTCAACGCGGAATTTGTATACAGTGGCGATATGGTGAAGACCATACAGAAGATAAGTAAGAAGATGGAGTCAAGGTTCTTTATTTCATCCAATGATGAAGACAGGTATTCATTCTCGACGGCTCTTTCGTTTATCGGGATAAGAGCTCTCATGTATGACAATATCGATATGATCAAGAAGGATCCGAGACGGGATTTCGTTGAGAAAATTCAGGACTTTGATGACAAGAATCTCAGGGGACTAAATGAAAATGAGGCAATGGCTGTATTACAGAAGAGGTACAACCTCGCCAATGATCTGATCTTCGGAGAGGGAAGATGGCAGCCGATTCTCGAGCAATATATGAAGACAAGGTAGAAGAATGAGATTCAAAAACTATTATGTGCCGCTCACAATCTCAATCAACTGGGAAGGAAAAGACGGCAGGGTGAACTGTTACGATAACAGGGAAAAGAGAGTAGTCACCACAAGAGCCATAAAGCTCTTTTATGAGTATGTTGAAAATCTTGAAGAAGTCGATATCGACACAATCGGGTACTATGATTCTCTTCTTGACGACGCTCTTCTACCTTTATGCCGCGGCGACTTTTCCTCTCTGGACTCTTCTATGTATTTCGAGCTTCTTTCCCTCTATATGAGAAGCCCGGGCTACAGAAGATACTATTTAAACGAGAAGAATTTCCTGAGAATGGGAATCGGAAGATTTAACGAGGATAGCTTTCTCATTTCAATATTGGACGAAGTCTATTCAAGAAATATATACATGTGGGATCTTGAGCCTTTAGTTCTCACACCGCCGTCCGGCAGTGGATTTGTGCTTTCGTCCAATCCCGTAGTTATGGCTGATCCATATTTCGAGAAAAAGAGGCATATCGCATCCGATACCTATGCGCTCAACGGCATTCTCTTTATCCTCCCTCTCAGACCGGACAGGGCCCTCCTTCTATATGACAAAAACGCATACTCAATCATAAGCAGTGAGGGTATATGCCCGATAAATGAGGAGGACACTGCTTTAATAAACAGAATGTCGATCTACCGCTCTCTACCCGACGGTGGTTTCCTCATTCCCGGGGAGAAAGAGGACATAAGCACTTTGAATTCCTCCTATGAGGAAATAAAAGGATTTGTTCCCGACTATATCTATCCTTTCTCTGCCGGCTTCAGCTTTCTCAAGAGAAGAAAGACAAAACTCAGTGGATATGTAAGAGAATATGTAGAGAAATTGAGAGATATGGACAAGAAGGAAGTTTCCTGGATGATAAAAGACCCGGATAAGCTTTCGGCTTACCTTAAAAGGAAGAATGACTATGCCCTCTCTCTTCTCTCATCAAAAGAGAAGAAGAGTAAAGAAGAATGAAAGAAATCACCCTCGGGTGAGGGTGAAGAAATAAATTACCTTTCCTTGAATTTCAGGGCTCTCATTGCGTTTGTCACCGCCACGAGACACACTCCAGTATCTGCTATGACAGCGAGCCACATATTTGCGATGCCGAGAACGGCAAGAACAAAGACAACGGCTTTAACAAATAGACTTATCCAGATGTTCTCCTTTGTTATCTTTTCCGTCTTCTTCGCTATCGATATTGCGACTGGCAGGCGCGACAAGTCATCGTTCATAATTACGGCGTCTGCGGCTTCTATTGCCGTGTCGGATCCGACACCACCCATTGCGACCCCGACATCTGCGCTCTTGAGAGAGGGAGCGTCGTTTATACCGTCTCCGACATAGAGAAGAGTTCCTTCACTCTTCATCTTTTCAAGCTTCTTGAGTTTGTCCTCCGGAAGAAGTTCGCCGTAAGCTTTATCCAGTCCGAGTTTTTCTCCTGTCTTCTCTGCTCTTTCCTTTCTGTCCCCAGAGAGCATGTATATCTTCTCGACTCCGGCATTTCTGAGATCGCACATTGTCTTATAAGAGGACTCTCTTATCTTGTCAGATATCACAAGAACTCCCAGAAGAATGCCGTCTTCAGTTACATAGATGAGAGTTCCGTCCTTCTCGACTGCCGGTGCCCCTTCCATGATTTTTGCGTTTCCGGCTCTTACGAGAGCACCGTTGACTCTTCCCTCTATTCCGACACCCGGGATTGTGTGTACATCCTCTCCCTCTGACTTTCTATCTCCCGCATAGCTTTGAATAGCACTTGCGATTGGATGTGTGGACTCTCTTTCAAGCGCATAGACCACATCAAGGAGGTGATCAATATTTGTATTGAGCCACTCGATGGACTGTACGGAGAATACCCCTTCTGTGAGTGTTCCCGTTTTGTCGAGTGCTACGACTTTTGTCTGAGCGAGGTTCTGTATAGCTTCGTCACCCTTGACGAGGATGCCGTGGGAGGCAAAGCTTCCCATTGAAGCGAAGTAGGTGAGAGGAACAGAGAGAACAAGCGCACATGGACACGATATTACAAGAAGCATTGCGGCTCTGTAGATGCTGTCCTTCCATTCGGTCAAACCGAAAAGAGAAGGAATGAGGGCAACAAGCATTGCTGCCGCGCACACGAACGGCGTGTAGTAGCGTGAGAAGCGTGTAATGAATTTCTCGCTTCCGGCTTTCTTGCTTTCACTGTCCTCGACAAGCTTCATTATCTTACTTGCCGTACTCTCGCTGTATTCCTTCTCCGCCTCGATAACAAGAGAGTTCTCTCCGTTGACGGAGCCCGAAAGGACCTTATCGCCTTTTCTTACCTTGACGGGAACGCTCTCTCCGGTGAGTGCTCTTGTGTCGACAAAGCTCTCTCCTTCAACTACAGTGCCGTCAACGGCAAGTTTCTCGCCGCTCTTGAGAAGAACATAGTCACCGATTCTGACTTCATCGGGGTTGACGCTGACCCATTCTCCATCTCTCTTTATAGTTACCGAGCTTGAGGAGAGATCCATTAGCTTTCCGATCGAGTCTCTTGATGAGCCGACAGCTCTGCGCTGGAAATATTCACCTGTCTGGTAGAAAATCATGACAGCAGCGGCCTCGTCGTATTGAGAAATGGCGACGGCGGCCAGAGTTGCAATACTCATGAGAAAATTTTCGTCGAAAACCTTACCCTTTGTTATGTTCTTGAGTGCTTTCCAGAGTATATCGTATCCTGCAATTACATAAGAAATGAGGGCAATGTATTCGATTGACGTCACCTTGGCGGCAACGAAGAAGAGCAGGGCTACGATTATCCTGTATGGTGCATAGTCCTTCTTCTCTTCGATATTCGAAGTATGGAAAACAATCTCGTCTTCTACTCCCAGGCAGAATTTTCTTACTTCCTCATCGCTTAGCGATGTTGTCACATAGAGCTTTCCCTTAGGGTAGTCAAAGCGGGCTTTTTTTACATTCTCGTTCTTTTTCAAAGCTTCTTCGACCTTCAGTGCACACTCTGCACAGTCGATTGAAACAGAGAAAACATAATCCTTTACATCTCCCAGGAATTCCATTTCGTCTTCCACCGAGAGACATATTCTCTTTATCTCGTCCTCTCCGAGCGATGAGGTGAGCTTGAGCTTTCCCTTAGGATAGTCGAAGACTGCATTCTTTATCTCTTCATTGGAGTTGAGTGCATCCTGTACTTTTCTTGCACATTCCGCGCAGTCGATACTTACGCGGAAAGTATAATCCTTCATATCGTCGAGAAAGACTATCTCGTCTTCAATCTCCCGAGCTCTTTCTTTTATCTCGTGAGCACTGTGCTTGGATGTAATCTTAAGTTTACCTTTCTCGAAGAGGAAGTTGACCTCACTATTATTTTTGTCCTTCCTCAATCCCTCCTCGACTTTTCTTGCGCACTCAGCGCAGTCGATTTCAACAGGGAAAGTATAGGATTTATAGCTTTCGTTCGTTTTGATCAGCTTCTCAATTTCGTCGATTTTAAAGTTCCCGCTGACGGTGAGTTTTCTGCCATTGAGAGTGACGCTTTCGACGCCTTTGACGGCTTTGAGAGAAGCTTTGTCGCAATCTGATTCGAGCGTATAATAAAGAGTCATAGTATACCTCCATATTAATATATGATTAACTGCTCATATATTCATATGATTAAATAAAAGAGTCAATAGCATAACGCTCAATACTTGAAATTCAGGCAAAAAAAAACGACCTTCCGGTCAAAAGATACATCTCCTACGGGAGTCGAACCCATGTTGACGGGATGAAAACCCGTTGTCCTAACCACTAGACGAAGGAGACAAAAAGATACATCTCCTACGGGAGTCGAACCCATGTTGACGGGATGAAAACCCGTTGTCCTAACCACTAGACGAAGGAGACAAAAAGATACATCTCCTACGGGAGTCGAACCCATGTTGACGGGATGAAAACCCGTTGTCCTAACCACTAGACGAAGGAGACAAAAAGATACATCTCCTACGGGAGTCGAACCCATGTTGACGGGATGAAAACCCGTTGTCCTAACCACTAGACGAAGGAGACGTATGGAATGAGCCGCATTGGATTTGAACCAATGACCCACGCCTTAAAAGGGCGTTGCTCTACCTACTGAGCTAGCGGCCCTCATTCACAACATGAAGAAAGTTAGCAGAAATAAGCGTTATCTGTCAACATTCATTTGCCATTTATATAGGCTAAATGCTCGTTTTTGGAGCTTTTTTCCTCAAGCTTCCTTATGAAACGGAAACAGAAGAAAGGTATGACGGCGCCGGAGGCTATCCAGCTTGTCGCATTGGAGAGACATATTCCGATAAATCCGAAGGCCCGTGTGAGTGTAAATGCCGTCGATAGTCTTGCCGTGAGCTCTAGAAAAGCGCTGAGCATCGGGATCTTTCCGCTTCCGAGGCCCTGGCTTCCGGTGCGGAAGATGAAGATCGACCCGAGCGGAATGAAGAAGTAGCTTATTGTTCTTACATACATGACGGAGTCTTCGATTATAAGCGCATTGGCTGCGGTATCCTCTATGAAGAGTACTGTCGTCGGATAGGCTATGAAGTAACAGATTACAATTCCGATGAGAGAGACGATTACATCGAGGATAACGGCAATTTTGAAGCCTTCTCTGATTCTCCTGAACTCTCCCTTTCCGAGGTTCTGTGCAGCATAAGCCGAAACTGCTAGTCCCAGGGAAGGGTAGAACTGCTCGACGATGGACTCGATCTTGCTTGCACATGAGTAGGCGGCAACGACATCGGAGCCGAAGCCGTTGAGAGCTATCTGCACGATTATGACGCTTATAGCGGTAACGGAATACTGGAGCGCTCCGGGCATTCCGACGGAGAGCAGCTGGAGAGAGAGTCTGTTATCGAATTTAAGATCTTCTTTCTTACATGTAAAGCGGGGATATTTCCTCTTTATATATATAAAGGATAAAAGGGCCGCAACACCCTGCGAGAAAACAGTCGCAAGTGCCGCACCCATTACTCCGAGGCCCAGGTTCACGATGGAGACGATATCGAGGATGATGTTGAGTACTGCCGAAATTATCATGAAGATGAGAGGAGACTTACTGTCTCCCATTGCGCGTAGTACTCCCGAGTAAAAATTGTAGAGTACGTTGAAGATGAGAAAGATATATATGACGACGATGTAGGAATTCGACATCTCGATTATGTTCTCCGGTGTCTTTATGAGGCGTAAGAGCGGCATCGAAAGAAGTGTGAATACGGCGCCGACGATTGCGGAGACGATGATACTGAGAAAAGTCGAGTTGACGTAGGTCTTTTTCATGGCCTCTTCGTCTCCGGCACCGAATCGCTGACCGAGTATTGCCGTGAAGCCCATCGTAAGGCCCTGTGCAAAGCCCGTGACCATGAAACTGTAACCCGTCACCGCTCCGACGGCTGCAAGAGCGTCGACTCCCATGAGGCGTGATACAATCAAGGTATCGGCCATAAGGTAGAACTGCTGGAAAATGTTACCTATGAATGTCGGTATGGTAAAATTAATGAGAAGCTTGAATGGGCTTCCACTCGTCATATTTTTCTGCATGTGCGTTATTATATATATAAGGTTAAGGATTTCAATATTCTCAAATGTGAGAAATAAAATTTTTGAAAAAACTTAAAAAAGGGTATTGAGCTTTATAATGGAAAAGTG
>CAVHKW010000114.1:0-17652 GCA_963636745.1 uncultured Oscillospiraceae bacterium
AGAAAATGAAAATAAAAGCGATACTCAAATTTCTCTTTGAGTTGCTGCAGGCGATCGATGTTCTCCTGTCCTTTTGGGATAAAATAAAAAAGTCTCGCCAACAAGTCAAAAAAGAGCGAGACTAATTTCTAACTCTGAAGTAGGCTGACCGTCTTCGACAGCGCCTTTTTCTTTAATTATGGTAATATCGGGAAGCTCAAGAGTCAAATTATATCTCGGATTTCTTCTTGATTATCCTTCCGACAATTCCGTAATCTTCTGCCTCTTCTGCTGTCAGCCAATGATCGCGCTCGGTATCGGATGAGACCTCTTCGACTGTCTTACCGACTGCGGATGCGATGACCCCGTCAAGCTTATATCTCAAAGCTTCAAGCTTCTCCGCATAGATATCTATCTCTATAGCAGTACCCTTCAACTGTGAAAGAGGCTGATGGATAAGGTATGTAGAGTTTTCGAAAGCAAGGCGCTTATCCTTCTCGACAGAAAGATAGATGAGAGCTGCTGCCGATGCAACAAGCCCCATACCAACTACGGTAACGGGAGATGATACGAATCTGATCGTATCATAGATGGCAAAACCGCTGTCCACATCTCCTCCGGGGGAGTTTATATATACTGTGATAGGATCACTGCTCTCGCTGTCGAGGACAAGCATACGGGCAGCAAAATCATTTGCCGTGTCCTTGTTTATTTCGCCGCTGATCATAACGGAGCGTGTTGCCATAAGTTGATCTAATAAAGAAGGTTCAATATTCTGTTTCTTTTCGTCCATGAACAAATAATAACCAAAAAGAAGCGCTTTGGGAAATGCATGTAGAATTTTTCTTCCAACTCAATGATAATAAAGCCATGAAAAGTGCAACTGTATCTGTAATAGGAAGACCGAGCAGCGGTAAATCGACGCTGGTAAACACAATCTGCGAGATGAAAGTCTCGATTACAAGCCCCACCCCCCAGACGACGAGAAATAAAATCAGAGGGATATACACAGACCAGAGGGGACAGCTTGTCTTTACAGATACTCCCGGCTATCACCTATCAGATAAGACAATTAATAAAAGGATGCAGGAAATCACCATTTCATCATTAAAAGACAGCGATCTCATCCTCTATGTCATCGACGGCAGAAGAAGCGCCAAAGAAGAGGAAGAGGCGATTACGAAGATGATAAAGGCTTCCCGCGTCAAGACGGTTGCCGTAATAAACAAGAAGGACATTCTCACAAAGGAGAATATCGAAGATGCGGAGTTCTTCCTTAAGGAGAATTTACCGTCATGCAAAGTGTTTCTCGCCTCCGCACTTGAAGATGACGGCATAGATGAGATTCTCATCGAACTCTTTAAAAATGCACCGGAAGGCGAATTGATGTATGACGAGAGCCAATACACCGACCAGGATCTTGAATTCCGTATAAGCGAGATAATCAGAGAGAAGACCATATCGAACCTGAGCGACGAGCTTCCTCATGTAATATATGTAGAGGTATCGGACCTGGAATACAACAAAGAGAAGAATGAGGTCTGGATAAGAGCATTCATCTCGGTCGAGCGTGACGGACAGAAGGGCTTCATTGTCGGAAAGGGCGGCCAGAACATAAAACGCATCGGAACAGAGGCAAGAAAGGAGCTCCGCAGCATATTCCCGTCCTCCTCGGTCCGACTTGACCTCCAGGTCAAAACAGCCGAGAAGTGGAGACAGAATCCGATTATCCTCGACAAGGTATTCAAGAACTAGAAAGCACACCACACAATGTGCTTATCTACTTCAGGATTAAAGATATACTAGAACCTAAAGACGTAGCCGACTCTTGTTGTGAATAAAAGAAGAGTAGCGGCTGCAGAAAGATATCCATCAACACCGAATGTGAACGGGAAGGCATCTGTTTTCGTATTGTCCTCCGAGTTCGGTATGAACATCACACCGCCAAGAGGGAACTCCGATGCAATGTATATACCACTGTGCTTTGCAAAATTGAACTGGATTTTGGCAACGGCATCAAGAGCGACAACGCCCAGGTTGATCTTATCGGGAATCGAAAGCAGATCCCCTATATTGGAATATGCTCCGGAGATGGAAGCTCCCACAAGAAAATGGAAGACTTTTCCTCCCGTCAAATCGAAGAGAGCAGCAACATTACCCATATAAGCGAGCTTGAAGGCTGTTCTCGTGTAGCCGAAGAAGTTGGGCTTTGCCGACGTCTTTTTATCGTCCGCCGTCAAGGCATTATAAGCCTTGGTTTCTGCAATATATCCGATGATGGCGAGGTTGGGAAAACCTGTGTAAAAAGTTCCGCTGAACTCCCACCTTTCCGGAGTGTACGATGCCCCGACATGGGACACAAGAACAGAGGTTCCGCCGTAAACACCCCAACTCTGCGCTTTATCCTCCACAGCATCCGCCCCAGCAGAAGCAAAAACACAAGCACTAACCAACAAGAGAACGAGAAAAGCAAGAATCTTCTTTTTCATAAGAGTTGTCTCCTTCGGGCCGAAAAGAAAGAGCCCGCTATGTATATACAGTATAGCCTAATATAATTGCAAGACAAAGACTTCTATCAAGTATCTGCATAACTCTTTGGTGTGTATTATGTTATACGGCATATGTAAGAACTTAAAAACCAGATAGTAAAAATCTAAAAGCCGGACTTTCATCCGGCTCTGAACTTATTTTGTAATGAGACTCAATATCTTTTGAGGATAGGAAGAATGGTCTCGCTTCCGCATGACTTGACGAAACCTGCAAGCTTTGGTCCCTTCTCCTTGGCGATAAGAACTGTGTAGATAACTCTGAAGAAATCGGCACTCTCGAGGCCGTTATCCTGTGCAGCCTTATATATGTAGTTGGAGAATTCCTTCTCGCTCAATGTGTCGAGGTATTCCTCAACGTACCCTGCAAAATCCCTGATTGCCTTTCTCTCGTTCTCCCCGGCTTCATAGAGAGGATCCTCTTCAGTCTGAAGAGAGAACTTGAACTCATCCGGAGCATAGTCTCTCAGCCAGTTCTTTGCACATTCGATTCTTACCTTGAGTCTCTCCTTCTGGCTCTCTGTTGCATCACTGAGTCTCGAAAGCACCTTCTCGCTGTCCCCCGAATAGATCTGGATATAGTTACAGAGGTGTCTGAACGGGATCTGGTATCCGGGTTCGGTCGGAATCTCCTTATCGCTGACCTGGCTCAACTCGTAGATTCTCTTCTCCTTCTGGAGTCTCTGCTCCTTCACGGGAAGAAGGCCGAAGTATATACGCTCACAGTTATCGTAGTCTTCGTATATCTTCAATACATCAAGGTCGAATGAGATTGCAAACTCGCTCTGAGGCTTTGTTCCGACAAAGAGGTAACGCACAATCTCAGGAGGATAGATTGCAAGAACATCATAGAGATCTGCAACTTCTCCGCCGGATGAGGAGATCTTTCCTCCCATACCCTTGAGACGTACAAAATCATAACGCATCGAAACAGGAGCGGTGCCGCCGAAAACTTTTACGACGTTCTTTGCAGTGTCATAGCTGCCGCCTTCCGTAAGGTGATCCTTTCCACCCGGTTCGAAGTCGACGCCTTCTTTCACCCAGCGCATCGGCCAGTCTACACGCCACGGAAGCTTTGTATTCGGCGTTGTTCTTATGTCGATAGTTTCTGTCTTGTCGAGCTCATCATCATGATATGTAATGCCGTATTCACCGTCCCAGCCGATGACTGTCGTGTTGTCCCTGTCGGTGAATGAAGAGAAGACAGAGACAGGCCACCATGACTCGGGAAGGGGCTCCGTTCTGTATTCATTGAGAGCCTCTCTTATCTCATCCCTGTGGGCAAGTGCCGTCCTTATATCTTCGGCATAAACATTGTTTCTATATCTCTCGGCCTGGTAGAGGTACTCCGGAAATACTCCGACTGTCGGAAGTATTCTCTCAACATCAACCTCATTGCCGCGTGCATAGTTCTCGGCACGGTGCTTTGTATCGGGAACAAGAGTAATAGGCTTACGAAGGTATTCTTTCAAAAGTTCCGGCTCCGGCATATTCTTCGGAACCTTTCTGAAAACATCATAGTCATCCCATGAGTAGATGAATCTGACATTCTTTCCTCTCTCTCTGAGACATCTGACAACAAGTTCAACTGTAATTATTTCTCTGAAATTACCGATATGAACAGTTCCGGATGGTGTTATTCCGCTTGCACATGTGTAGTTCGGCTTATCACCCTTCTCTCTTATAATCTTATCCGCCATTATATCTGCCCAATGGGTAGACTGATTCAAATTTTCGCTCATGCTTTGATTATGACAAAGAGCAACTCTTTATTCAAGTTTCAAATAGACTAAGCGGCCTTTGTGGCCTTATACTCTCCTTGTGAAGAAATTACTTGTCTTTTGTGCTTTATCATTAATCATCATATTCTCCCTCTCCGCCGACAAAGCATTCTGGAGCGGCGATGAGGACGGCTTTACGGCCTACACGGATAAATATACTTCCCAATCGGTATTGAGTATCAAAAGCGGAGAGAGGACAGTCACAGTTAAAGTTATCGGAAAACTAATGAAGACACTCCCGGGAAGAGAGCTTGGGCTGACGAAAGAAGTGCTTGACGAACTCGGGCTCTGGGGGGACGGAGACGAAGAAGTCAATGTAACTCTCCTCAAAGGTGCTGTTAAGGAAGCAGCAGAGGAAGAGACAACGGACGGGAGCGGCTGGTACTCGATAGAGCTGAAGAGCGTTGAAAAGGAAAAGGCCGGAGAGAGCTACAAAGAACTTGTATCCAATTCTCTCAAGCCCGAGACAAAAATAAATGAGGGCTCATTCATATTCACCCTTCCCTACATTGCAGAGTACGAAGTTGATGATACACTCGCCCTCATCGAAAAACTGGGGCTCTCCGTTGAAAATGTAAGAACAACGGAAAACCCCTATCTCAATTAGAAATCAAGGAAGAATGTGAAGTTGGTTGTTATCTTTCTTCCGGGCTGCGTGTACTTCTCCTGATCAACAAGGAGGTAGTTGACTTCGTACCCGAGGTCTATGATATCGAAGAAACAGATGTCGATCTGGATACCCGTGGAAGCGAGGAATGTCTTCTCTTCACGTGTTGTATTGAACACCTTTCCCCATCCGTAACCGCAGTCGAAGAAGATATTGAGTCTCGGCGCAATGCTGTTGACGCCGATGCCGGGTCCGACAAAGCGGATATCGAAATTGTTGACCGCGCTGAACTCAGTTCCGAAGGTATATGTATTGAATCCTCTGATCTTACGGCCCAGCGATGACGGACCTTGGATGAATGACGGTACGGCATCTCCTGTCGTGTATGACGCATTGACTCTGTCCACAAGCGATATACTCAGCATCGTATTGCCGTCGCTGTTGGTGAAGTTAAAGAGAGTTTTGGCTCCGACTGTATTGAAGATTGCTGAGATATAATCCGCATGTCCTGTTCCCAGCTTATTCAATGCAGCGGGTCCTATCTTGAAGTCGATTCTCGACCACAGTCCGTTATTCGTGTAGATGGTGTCTTCCATCATATCGAGTTTAAGGGACGCAACGAACTCGATACCCATGAAATCCTTTTTGCCGTTGAGCTCCGGGTAGATGACTCCCGAATAATCGCTCTTGATTATGTCGTCGTATGTTCCCTTAATGTTGAACGGACCGAGCTTTGATGCTGAATAATACTTCTCGTACTTCCAGTTGGCAGTCAATGTCAGAAGAAGGAGGTCCTTGCCCTCGACCGGGCTCTCCAGGAATCCCTGCATGAATCTGAGCGAGATATCATTCTGCCATACGTTGAATTTAAGAGCACTGTCCTTATCCCATACTCCATTATTGAAATTGTTCTCCCCGCTCTCCTCGTCAAGCCACATTAGACGCTGCATATAACCGTCTCCGAAGAGGAGTCTGAGCTCTGTCGTGTTACCCTCGATAAGCGGTGTCATCTCATATCCCGCTCCGATAAGAAGGTATGACGGAAGGAATCCGCCTAGCATGTCGGGATGCTGCCCGAGATCTGCAAAGACAAAATGAAACGGAGACGCAAAAATGCATGCACCGACAACTAAAACAAGTAAAAGAGCAAAAATTTTCTTCATAAGTTTCCTCAACAGAAAAAGTTTAAGCCATTTTTTATTCTTTTGCACATTTTTATTTCATTTTGCAAAAATCTCACAGCTAGTTGAAACGGCTCTCTTTTTGTGTTAGATTACATGGGTAATCCCCCTTTAGCTCAGTGGTTAGAGCAGAAGACTCATAATCTTTTGGTCGATGGTTCAAGTCCACCAGGGGGGACTTTTTTTGTCCTTAATATGACGGTTTTCACAATAGTGCCTTCATATTCTTTTGCTGTTCAAAAACTCCACCAGCTCATAAACTGTCGTCACCGGATTGCTGTCCCGGCAAATCACAACTCTCTTATCCTTGAGTAATTGCTTCACTCTCTCTTTTGCACATTGTATGGCATTCTCCTGATGTTTCTGGAGTTTTTCAAAAACATCTACACTCTTTCCGTAGTTCTCCAGATATCCTTTGCTTTTCAGGATGTCAATTACCGCAGCGGAATCTCTCAAATATCCATTCCGCTTTTCAAAATGCAGCAGATACCAATATTCAAATGCCGGATTGGAATATGCTATTTCATACCCGTGTTTCTCCGCATAGGAAATTGCCGTCTGGAGCTCAGAATCTTTGTTATCATCACAGTCGAATACACACCAGAGCCGGTCTCCGTCTTTCGGATAATATTCAGCCTGGGAAATCAAGGATCCTGCATGTTTCACCAAATGCTGTGCCGCCTTATGTTTCGATGAGATCGGAATGACATCCACAAGGCAGTTCCGCGAACGGAAATGTTTGAAATAGAGTGTCTCGGTTTCTTTTCCCTCACAGATGATATAGACGATCGGCTTACGCTTACGCCGCTTCAAGTTATCAGGATCGAACTCTTTACGCATCTTATTCATCAATATCACCTCCGATAAAAGGAATTGCACCAAATCGTCCCTGAAGATACCCCTTCTGCACATTTTCTCCTTTTCTAGGAGAGAAAGACGAGAGAGGATAAATCTCTGTTGCACAAGTCTCATTATTCTTTTCAGCAAACCAGATTTGATCTCTACGGAAGAAATTCAGGTCAAGCAGCACTATGTCATGTGTTGTAAAGATCAATTGTGTCCCCTTTGTATTGACAGTCTTATCCTGCACCATTTCAATCAACCTTCTGGTTAAAAGAGGATGTAGACTGTCTTCAATTTCATCAACAACCAGAAGTGCACCGTTTTCAAGAGCCTGTAACCAGCCCCCGATGCGTGCGAAAAAGTGTTGTGTTCCGGCAGATTCCTGCTCCATTAACAACTGGAAATATTCTATTGTGCCATCCTTGTTTATTATTCGATGTGTCGTCGTGATGACCGGAACATTACCTACTCTGTTCTTGATTGTAACATCGGTAATTCCAAGGTCTGCAATCAGCAGTTCTTTTAAGATTCGTGCTTTCTTATCTTCCCCACAGGCAATCTGAGCAATTGTTTCAGATGTGGCCGGTTCGACATTCATCAGGAATGTCAGCTTTTCAAGAAACCAGCGGTAGGCATTCTCCGTCTGAGGGAGATTCCAGTCATTCGAGGATACAAGATAGAGCTTATTATCAGGGGTGCGTTTACTCAAAGTTACCTGCTCATTTACATTCTCCCGGAACTCGTACTCATCATTTTCCCTCGAGAAAATCAGGGCTTCACGACCATTCGGCCAATGGTAAAGATATTCTTTGTAAATTTTCTTTTCATCAAAAGAGAAACCGTATGTATAACGCACTCCCATGGAAATAAACACAATCTCGAAGAAAGTCGGTTCCCTTGTCCCGCCGAACGGCTCCCACGGCAGAGTCTGCCCCTTGGAAACCTTTGATGCTTCTCCAACTACCATTTCTTTCATAGTCATCATGGCGTGCAGTACATTGCTCTTTCCTGCCGCATTGGCACCGTAGACCGCAAGGACCGGCAGTAATGCCCTCTTTTCGTCCGGATGAAGCAGATGTTCCTCAAATGTCTTATCTTTGGACGCGGCAAAACTAATTACCGCACTGTTCTTTATTGACCTGTGATTTTCAACTGTAAACTGAATCAACATAGAATACCTCCGTTCTCAGTATTCGTATTTACAGCCAATATTCTAAATTGATAAAAACGCTCCGGTCAATATTTATGCTCAAATTTTGCATTTTTTCTGCAAAATATACGAGTAAATTCTTAGCTGTGCCTTTTTATATGAAAGCCATCATATATCGTAAACACAGCCGTAATTCCGGAAAGAGCAAATCTCCAAAGATATTTGGAGTTATGTAGATGAAGACTACTTCATTCCGCTCTTTCTCTCAAAGCATAATCTCAAGAGATGAGATAAGCGCTGAGAGAGTGATTTTTGTAAGCATGAATCTGTCGCTGCTATATATTACGTCTTCCGATAATATAAGCGCACCCGTTGCGGCCCTCGCGACAAGGGATGAGGAAGACGAAGTAAATGCATAGGCAGAGCCTCCCTCGAGTACCGCGTTCGTCAAAAAGTCCATGTCTCTCTTATCATTACCCGAGAACGAGAAGATTATTGTACAAGGTGCTTTTTTCTCCTCATCACTGTTTAAGGAAACCTTCTTCGCTGGATATTTCTCTTCAATGATCTTCTTCAATCTCTCTGCATAGCTGTACTCATCATCAAAGCCTATGAGGGTAATATCTTCATTCTTCTTAATCTCATCTGCGATTTTCCCCAGCATGGCGATATTATCTTCCGTGAATGTTCTCTCGAGAGAGCGTCCGATGCCGTCTTTCATTGATGATGCGATGACAGAGGGAGAGTCGCTCCCGCTTACCAGTTGAACGTTATTGTACTTAAGCCCCTTACCCGCCTCATAGAAGACCTTGAAATCTTTGAGACCGTTGAAGTCCAGAGACTTGCAGAATCTGACAACCGTTGCCTTACTTACATCTGCATTCTTTGCTATTTCCGTAATGGAGAGTTCCTGGATTCTGTCTTCATTCTCCAATAAATATCTGAGGACTCTCTCTTCCTTTACTTTTACTCTTCCGTTGCTCTTACCGAGCATTTCGGTGAGACGGGATTCTTTATCTGCTGTCATAACCTCTCCTCTTTCTTCTTTTAACTATAAGAAAAAAATTGCAAAATGCAAACAATCTCTTTACCTATTGAAATATTTTCTCTCTTATCTCTGCCGAAAGAAAGCTTACTTCCAACATTTTTTCAATATCGCCGCCCTTTTCGATTGTCCTGTAGAGATAAGAGTAGAAGTTATCGAGGGCGTCGTAGTATTGCATTCTGTCGATCACGCTGACTCCGTCAACGCTCAACGAGAGACCGAGAGTGTCGGTATCGGGAAGGAGGATAATCTCCCCCTCTGCATTCTCATGCCTGAGTTTGATGGTGCTGTCGGAAAAAGAATATGAGAGAGGAGTTGAAAAGAGAGAGAGGGCAACTTCGAGTGCTATTGCCGCCATCTCCTCCTTTTTCAGGTTGAACGAATGAAAGGAAAGCGTGTAGCTGTGGTATCCCCCTGGGATTTCAAGCGGAAGATAGAGGTAGGGATTACAGTTGAAGATGAAAGCACCGTCTCTGACTTCTCCCAGAAGAGTCTCGATTTCCACTGACGACAGAGACACAGGGCTTTCAATTACGATGATCTTTGAGTAGCGGAGTGCATAGAGAGCCTCCCTGAAGTGAAGCGGTGTCGGAGACGCAATCACAACAGCATCGATTTCATCTCTTTCATAGAGGTACTCACTGTCGCTCTCGACATGAGCTATCGCATGGCTTTTTCTGAGCTCCTCACCTTTTCTCTTGTCATAGGGAGCAATCGAGAGGAGCGAAAATCCCGGATGGAGGTTTATGGTGTGTGCATGTCTGAACGCCGCAACACCGTCGGAGACAATACCGCAGTTTATGCTATTCATCTATTGAATCCAACGTCTCAAGGAGAGTTTCAAAGAGGTAGTTTTTAATGCTTTCTTCGCTCTGGTTTATGTTTACGGCACCTAAGTTCTCGCTCTCCCCGCCGTAATACATCATAAGACGCGGTTCAAGGAGGTAATCTTTCGTGCCGTACTCCTCAAATAGCTTTTTGACAGACTCACCCGTGTAGCGGGCTATCATCCTCAGGTCCTCGCGTTCGATCGAGAGTGCGTGGATATACTTTCCGTCCCTCACGGCCGCTGCAGCCCAGGAAATTGTGACAACGCTGTTACTCCCCATCGGCTCTCCGTTTCTGATGATAAATATATCAAGACCATCTATCTCTTTGTGGTCGATAACTCCCTTACAGGGAGAAGGAATATTCGGATTCAAGCCCGCATTCAATTCTACTTCTTTCATAATGCCTCCCCGAGAAAATCTCTCAGCGTCTTACCCTTGAGGCTCTCGAGCCCCTTCATTTTGAAATCTTCAATCTCTTTTATTCCGCTCTCCGAGTCATTGGAGAACAAAAGATCCATGACTTCATCAAGCGCTATCTTACCCGCAGGCTTCTTCATGATATACCTTGAAGTGGAGAGCTCTGTAATAAAGCCGTAGCTTTCAAGTGTTTTCGTGTACATAAGAACCCGGAAGTAGACAACCCTCGAGCGTGACGCAAGCACCCTCGGCGTGATCCCGCCTTCCCCGTTCTCGAAGCTCCGTGCTATCTCGATAAGAACCCTCAGGCTCTCTTCAACTTCCCTCTGCGGAGTCAATATCCTCCCCGCATTCTCGTCTGTCTCCGGCCGGAATTGATAGATGAATGTGATCTCACTCATCAATATCAGGATATACCACATGATGTACAGAAAGAGCAGTACAAGAAGAATTGATGCAAGAGATCCATATATAACAGAGTACTTCACGGAATATATGACAAGGTGTGTGAAACCGAAATAGAAGAGACTCATCGTTATTGTGCCGAAAGCAGCACCGGCGACTGCCGATGAAACCTTCACCTTCACATTCGGAACGAAGAAGAGAAGAATGAAGAGCACGATGAACATCACCGCAACTTCTATGCTCTTCTTCAAAACCTTTGCCCATACACCTGTCTGGAGCATCAACCCCAGCTTTGAATAGACATCGACTCTGACAGTCTGTGCAAGCGAGAATGATACCGCAATAAACACTGAGAACACGATAAGAAAGATGACAACCTTTCCGTATCTCTTCATGACTCCCTGAGACTTCGGAGCTCTGAATATCTTGTTGATTACCGTATCTATCTTGAGTGCAAGCTGGGAGCCCGTATAACCAAAGGTAATAAGCCCCACTATTCCGAGCGACATCGCGTTCTGGCTGAACTGTGTCACCTTCTCGAGGACAAAGGCCCCCTGAGCCTCTCCGAATGTCTCCATAAGCCACTCTCCGACAACAAGGGAGAACCTCTCCATGCCGCCGAGGGCCGAGAGAAATGCCGAGAGGAATGTCACACACGGGACGATTGCGACAAGTGTCGAGTAGACCATGCCGGATGCAAGAATCGAGACATTGTCCTCCCCGATTCTCCCCAGTGCCTTCAACACTACATTGAAATAATCCTTAAGCCAGTTTGTCCTCTTTTTCGCCGGACGCTTACCGCTCATCAAAGAAATTCCTCATAGAATTTCAATACATCGTCCATGACCTCGTCTCTCATCACGTCGTTGAGAATCTCGTGTCTTCCGTCCTTGTAGAGCTTGATCCTTACGTCCTTGATGCCGCTCTCCTTATAAAGAGACTGTGCTTTCAAAACTCCCTTGCTGTAGCCTCCGACGGGGTCCTTGTCTCCCGAGAGGAACATGATCGGAAGATCCTTTCTTATTCTCTTTATAAGCTCCCTGTCATTGGCTGTCTCTAAGCCCTCGATCAAGTCATGATAGAAAGCGGAGGAACATATATAGCCGCAGTCGGGATCATCCTCATATTTTTTGACTTCATCCCTGTCACTACTAAGCCAGCAGTAGATTCCCTCTCTCTTATGGTCGAATTTTCTGAGATAGGAGCCGAAAGCAAGATTGTTCAGGAATTCATCCTTATGCTTCGAGCCGTATTTCTTACATCTTCTGAGTGCAATTCTCTTTCCTACACGGCTTACAATGCCCTTTGATGCACCCGTTCCCATGATTACAGCCGCTCTGTAGTCAGAGCTGTGGAGTGCAATATTGGTGCGTGTAAGGAAAGATCCCATCGAGTGACCGAAGATAAAGTGCGGAACACCGGGGTATTCCTTCATTATGTGCCTGTCGAGTGCATAGGAGTCGGAGCATATGAGTCTCCAGCCGTCCTTATCGGCAAACCAGCCCTCTTCGTCGTCCCCTTCCTTCGTCCTTCCGTGTCCCCTATGGTCCTGGGCGAATACAGTGTAGCCGTGTTCATTTAAGAAGCGGGCGAACTTATCATATCTGAGGCTGTGTTCAGCCATACCGTGATTGATATGGATTGTCGCCTTTGTATTATCTGCCTTCCATACTCTGTAGAAGAGCCTCTTGCCGTCTTTCATTTTGAGCCATCTTTCTTCCATTTTTGTCTCCTGGAAAGATTATAGCAAAAAGAGGAGAAAAAACACTATCATAAAGATATGGAAAGAAACATCCTGATTTTCTCAGATGCACACGGTGACGGAGAAGCGGTGAAAAGAGTCAAAGAAGCAGAGAGATACTTCTCGTCGGAGAGACTTTTGAGCCTCGGGGACCTCACTCCCGACCCCTTTGACAGCGTATTTTCATCAATTGAAGGTGTCAGAGGAAACTGTGACAGATTCTATGAATACGGCTCCCTTCCGTTTCCCCCGCTCGATATGACAACAACTCTCTTTTCAAAGAAAGTATATATGACCCATGGTCATCTTCCATATGAAATACCGGAAGGAATAGAAGTTGTCCTTACCGGTCACACCCACGTTCCCTCCATTGAAAAAAGAGGCGGAATCTACTTTGCTAACCCCGGCTCCGTTTCGCGCCCGAGATCGTCCGCGGGGCCTTCGTTCCTGCTCTTTAAAGAGTCGGGTCTGGAGCTGGTATCTCTTCTCGATTTCAGCTTGATTAAGAGTCTGAGTTTCTCTTCGTCGTAGTAATACTGAAGTTCCTTGAGAGGGACAGTTTCACTGTCGAGTGCGGAAGAGCTGTCGTAGATAAAGCGGGATGGAATCGGATGCCACTCCAGCTTCATGCTCTCGAGAATACTGAAGCCGAGAGGAAGAAGCTCGTCGGCTTTAAGACCGTATGCACTGTAGCGTGAGAGATAGAACCTTGCAAAGAAAGGAGAAGAGAATGCAATCTGCGGGACATTTGACCAATAGATGGCAGAAACTAGAGATGTAGGATATCCCTTCTCCCTAAGGGCAAGCATATATATAGTCTCATAGAGCGCATAGATTGCGGCAACTCTGGGACTCACCCTCTTTTTAGGAAAATAAAGTGTTGCAGGAAGAATGAAATCGAGTCCCTGGGAGAGAAGAATTGCTTCCGTATAGGCACCTCTTAGGTCGAAGTAGACGGGGCGGTGATCATATCCCTGTACGGCCCCGGGGAGACTCACGAGTCCTTTTGGGAAGAGAGATCCCGTTGCAACCTTCTTTATGAATTGAATCATGCTCTCTGTGTCGTGATGTGGAAAGTACTCCTTTCTTTCCTCCTCATCAAGGGAGAGAAGACAGCTCATGATGGCACCGAGCGTCGGTATTTCAAGGCCGTAATGGATTGCGGCTCTGTAGATTTTATCGATGTTCCCGCTCTCGAAGAATCCGATATTGGTCCCTAGGAAGAGAATATCTCTCCAGCTCGGAAGCGACTCCCCGTCTTTGGTGCGCCTGAGGCATGAAAGAGGACATCCGGGGCATCCCGAGGGATAATTACCGAATCTCTCTGTTATGCTTATCCCGTCGAGGTTCTTCATCCTCGGGTCGAAGCGGTCGCTGTAGTTGTTGATCATGGCCCAGCCGAGCCTGTTCGCCGCCGTTAGTACAACATATTCGCCGTTTGCCCTGACAAGACGGACGAACTTGTTGTTCTCCACTTTCTTCTCGTTCCCCTGATAGTGGGGACCATCTGAAAAGGCAGAGAATACGATTCCTTTGAGGTTGTGTGAATAGAACGCATGCCCGAGCCCGAGTCCCGGAAGATTCTTTCCTCTGAACTGAACGGAGCCGAACCATACGCCCTTATCGGAAGCGATACTTGTAGAGATCGCAATCTCCGAGAGGGAAACGACAACACTCTCGAAGTCAATTGAGCTCTCACCCCTCATATTCTCAATCGGGAGAATCTCCTTCTTCGAGGGAGCAAGGGTTATGTATCTGAGTTTATCGGCCCGTCCCGTAATGACGAGTGCCTCTATCCCCAGGCGGAAGAGCGAATAGCCGTGCGGTGAACTGACTGTAGTTATCTCCTCCTTTCCCGATATCTCACTTGTGTAGACGATGGACCAGGTAAGGAAAGGATTTCCATCATCTCCGTGTCCGGACGAGGAGAGAACAAGGCTCTCACTCCCGAACGAAGAATGGAGAGAGCGTGCAATGGAAAGATGGCTCCCGTCTCTCTCGCACTCCTCCTCCCTTATAATGGAATTCTTTAAATCTACAACCAATACGACCATATTAGACCCGATTATATAGACTTTTTTACAATTGGCAAATTATATCAAGTATTCTTGATAATCACCTGCTCGATAATGTCCGCCGCATGTTCACAGAGGTCACAGCAGTTTTCAAGTCCCTCATAGATAGCCTTGGCCCCCAGGAGCTTTCTGTTGTCCACATCGGATGCAAAGAGAGCATAGATAACCTCGGTGTAGATGACATCCGCCTCTATCTCTATATCGTTAACCTTGATGAGAAGCTTCCTCAGGTCATTGGGCTTCTTGAAATTCCTGAGCTCCCCCGCAGCTTCGTTGAGAGCGTGTACGCACTTTGTGACGACCTTGACGAATTCGCCGGCACGAAGAGGAATTTCATCAACATGATACATATAGACATCCATCATGACTTCGTCCAGAGCATCTGTTATATCATCAATGATCTGTACAAGATGGAGAATATCCTCCTGGTCGATCGGAGTAATGAACTCGACGGAGAGTTTATTGAGTATCTCATGATGGACCTCATCGGCCTCATTCTCTATTCTATGGACCTTTTCCCTGTATTCATTGACCTCTTTCGGATCAAATGAAGTAAGAATGCTCTCGAGCATCTCGGAAGCCCTTACACAGAACTCTGTCTGTCTCTGAATCAATTCAAAATAATCATTTCCTTTCTTAGCCATAAAAAGGCCTCCTTATGCAAATAAAAGCAGGAATAACTTTGCCATACCGAAGCCGAGAATACCACAGCCCGGGAATGTGAAAACCCATGTAAGGACAAGGTCCTTTACAATATCCCAATTGACGTTGCTCATGCGTCTTGCAGCCCCGACTCCCATGATTGCCGTCGTTTTGGTGTGCGTCGTACTGACGGGAATTCCCGTGAGGGACGAGAAGAGCAGACAGAGCGTTGCGGCAACATCTGCTGCAAAGCCCTGGTAGGGCTTGAGCTTCACCATGTCCATACCGACGGACTTGATGATTCTGTAGCCTCCGATAGATGTGCCGAGTCCCATTACAACAGAGCAGAGCACCATAAGCCAGAGAGGAACTACGAAAGTCGTTACTGCGGCATTACCACTTGCAAAGGCAGCACCGAGAAGGAAGATTGCCATGAACTTCTGACCGTCCTGAGCGCCGTGCATGAAAGCCATTGCAGCGCCCCCCGCTATCTGGGCAAAACCGAAGAACCTGTCGCTCCTGACTCTGTTGGTATCCTTACACAAAAACACAATGAGCCTTGACGACAGGAAGCCGAGTCCGAACCCCAGGAGAGTCGAAAGCACAATGCCGTATATAACTTTCACCCACTCCGATCCGTTTATACCCGAAAAGCTGTTCTGAATGGCAACAGCAGCTCCCGAAAGCCCCGCAATAAGTGCATGACTCTCGCTTGTCGGGATTCCGAAGTACCATGCAGCTGTAGCCCATATTACAATGGCAGCCATCGCGGCACATAAAGCAATGAGGGAGATTCCAGCATCTCCCCCAAAGTCAACCATATTGTAAATAGTCATTGCTACCGACGCGTTGAGACTTGTCATGACAAGTACGCCGAGAAAATTGAATATTGCAGCCATTACTATGGCTTTCCTCACTCCTATGGCCCTCGTGGAAACACATGTTGCGATTGCATTCGGAGCGTCTGTCCACCCGTTGACAAGTATGACCCCCAGCGTCAATATACTCGACACAAGAAGCATGGGATTGGACATCATCTGACTTATAAATTGTGACATTTCCATATTAACTTTCTGTTATCTTCCAATAAAAAGTATGTTAATCCCCTTTTACCACTAATCTAACAAGAAAGGCAATATAAAGACTGTCTATATGGTCATAAATTCTATTTATTTTACTTAATCCTCTTCCCCTACCCAAACAAAAGCCATCCAGACCCTGAGATCCAGATGGCTCATAACACATAAACTCTTCAACTCACTTTGTTAAGGTAGTATTGTCACCCCGACAGTAAATGGTGTAATTGCCGGTATTGTAATCCCAATTTTCTCCCTTTGGCATATCATTCCATTGTGAACTTGTCCCCTCGTAGGTTATACTTGTAAGACTGCTGCATTCATAGAAAGCATTATTCGCTATACTTTTCACACTTGATGGTATCTTTATGCTTGTTAGACTGCTACAAAACATAAAAACATCTTCAATCTCTGTTACACCGTCCGGTATCTCTATACTTATAAGTCCTTTGCATTTATAGAAGGCAAGATCTCCTATACTTGTTACACTATCTGGTATCTTTATGCTTGTTAGACTGCTACAATCACCAAAAACACCCGTATTTATTATTGTTACACTGTTCGGTATCTTTATACTTTTAAGTCCACTACAACTAGAGAAAGCATAACTCCCAATACTCATCACACTTTCTGGTATTATTATGCTTTCCAATCCCTTACAACCATGGAAGGCAGAATCTCCTATACTCTTTACACTACTTAGTATCGTTACACTTGTCAGTCCACTGCATCCAAAGAACGCACCCTCTCCTATACTCGTCACACTGTTTGGTATTGTTATGCTTGTAAGCCCACTGCATCCAGAGAACGTAGTATTTTCTATACTTGTTACACTGTCCGGTATAGTTATGCTTGTAAGCCCGCTACATTTAGAGAAGGCAGAAACTCCTATACTCTTTACACTACTTGGTATCGTTACACTTGTAAGTCCACTGCATCCATAGAAGGCAAAATCTCCTATACTCTTTACACTACTTGGTATCGTTATGCTTGTAAGTCCACTGCATCCAGAGAAGGCAAAATCTCCTATACTTGTTACATTGTCTGGAATCACACTATTTTTGCAACCGAATATAATTTTCTTAGACGCTTTTTCAATAATACAGTTATTCTGGCTGTAATATACGGTGTTGTCTGAAGCCACACATGCAGACTCAATTTTGTAACAACAAGAGAAGGCAGAAACTCCTATACTCTTTACACTTGACGGTATCGTTATGCTTGTCAGCCAGTAACAGCCAGAAAAAGCGGACTTTCCAATACTCGTCACACCTTCTGGTATTGTTATGCTTCTCAAATCTTTACAACCATAGAAGGCAGAATCTCCTATACTC
>CAVHKW010000115.1:0-1335 GCA_963636745.1 uncultured Oscillospiraceae bacterium
CAAAAAATAAAAAAATTTTTAAACTCAGTTGACAGAGACTATCAAAATTGTCTATAGTCTCTCTTGTCGAGTGGGAGTAGCGAAGCTGGTTATCGCGCTGGCCTGTCACGCCGGAGATCGCGGGTTCGATCCCCGTCTCTCACGAAGAATTATAACTCCAGGTAATGCCTGGAGTTATTTTTTTACCTTGCATTACACTCACTGTGGTCTCTTTGTACTTAATACTCATCATTTGATATATCGCTGTTATTGGAGAGAGCTCCTCTATTTGGTAGAGTGCTTATTGCTGTGCCTTATTCGGAGCATTTGGATTCTATAGGGAATAACTTAATTCAAGGCAGGGCGGTGTTTCTGTCTCTCTGCCCCGTACATGCTTATTGCGGCGCACATGATCATCATGGCCCCGAGCGAAATAGATGGGAATGGATTATAGTTCATAACTATTGAAGCATCAAAGACACCTTCCGACGTAAAGATATACAACACCTGTGTTATTACATCGTGGACAATGGGAAGAACGATCTTTGCAATTCCCAGTCTCTTCAAGTCCGCGGCTGCAGTCTTATCGAAAGGAGAGGCTGCATAGTTCAGGTCGGAGAAATATTTATAGAAGAGACAGGAAATACATATCGTCTTCATAAGAAAGAGAATGACGACGGAGAAATATATGACAAGGTCGAGAACATCCAGTTCAAGCTCCCTGTCCTTTTTCCCGAGAACTCTTATTCTCTCATCCCGGAGCATCTCGGCACTGATCAGAAAGTACATGAAGAAGACAAGGATGGCCATCAGGGCAACTACGGAGAGAACAAGGACGACCTTGCTTATTATCCCGAGCCACTTCGAAGTATTCTTTATCGTCAATTTGTTTTTCATCTGTGAGAGTTTAAACCTCAATTGAAGAGTTGTTCAACATCAACTTCCCTTACTTCTCCTCTTTCAAGCCCGGAGAGTGTGAGTGAGCCGATCCGGATCCTCTCGAGAGCTGTCACCTCGAGTCCGAGAGACCCCATCATTCTCTTAACCTGGTGGTACTTTCCTTCTTTTATTATTAATCGGCTCTTTCCAGCCTCCACGGGGGTGAGGACGGCAGGTTTCAAGACTGTTCCGTCCCCGAGCACAAGGCCGGATGCAAAGGACGCGATAATCTCATCCGTCACACGTCCCTTATGTGTTACAAGATACTCCTTCTCTATCTCCTTCTTCGGAGAAATGAGCCTATGGAGAAGATCCCCGTCGTTCGTGAAGAGAAGTAAGCCCGATGTATCCCTGTCGAGTCTTCCGACAGGCTTGAGGGAGAGGCGTATATACTTCTCCGGTAGGAGTTCCATTACA
>CAVHKW010000115.1:1673-3386 GCA_963636745.1 uncultured Oscillospiraceae bacterium
CTCGAAATCTTCCTCCTGAAGCTCGGCTTCATCTATTCTCGAGTATTTGGAGAGTTCCCTGTTGGCATTGGTCTTGAGTTTCTGTAGATACGTCAAAGCATATTTTCTCGCTTCGTCCGCACTCATCTTGAGTTTGTCTCCGATAGCCTCGATGTCGAGTTTGATAAGTGCGACAAGCCCGCCCTTCCCCGGGACGATGAGTGACTCCTGGACAAACTCCATGTTGTTTAAAATGCTTTCAATGGACTCGGGGTAAATGTTTTCGCCGCTCGGTCCGAGAATCATGGTCTTGACTCTGCCCTTTATGGCAAGAAAGCCGTCACGGGAGAAAGCACCGAGGTCTCCTGTTTTGAAGTAACCGTCTTCTGTGAAAACCTCCTTATTGAGGTCATCCCTCTTGTAATAACCCTTCATGACATTTGGGCCTTTAACGGCTATTTCACCCACTCCCTCTTCGTTCTTATCGAGGAGAATGACAGAGCAGTGCTTTACAGGCTTTCCTATATACCCAAATCTGTGCTGGCTCTTCTTCGGGCCCGAAGCTGCGATTAGCGGACTTGTCTCCGTGAGGCCGTATCCCGGAGCATACGGGAAGCCCGCCTTATATAAGAACTCCTCAACTTCCTTATCAAGAGGAGCGCCGCCGATTCCGAAGAACTTCATCCTTCCCCCGAGTGTCGCCTTGAGCTTGGACTCTATGGCGTGGTAGACAAAGCCGCGCAGGAGAGGATTCTTCATAAGCCTCTTCACCTTCTCGTCTTCTTTGAGTACAGGCTGGACGGCACTTCTATATACCTTCTCGATCAGGAGCGGAACAGTCAGGATAATATGGGGTCTCACCTCTTTGAACGCCCTCATGAGGATTGTCGTTGCAGGCGGTTTACCGAGGAATGTGATCTCGGCACCTCTCATAAGACACAACAGGTGCGATATGCTGAATTCATATGCATGGCTCATCGGGAGAATCGAAAGGACCTTGTCGCCTTTGTTGATCTTGACATATACGTCCGAACTCTCGTCGGCACATACGATGAGGTTCTTGTGTGTGAGTACAACGCCCTTGCTCTTTCCGGTTGTTCCGCTTGTGTAGATGATAGATGCCGTGTCATCCTCATTAGGAGTGCTTGTCGTAAGAAGATTACTGTCGACACTCTTCTCCCTGAGGGAAATCCCGGGAGAGGAAGAAAAATCGAAACCTTCGGGGATGAGGGGGATGTAGGAGAGATCGTCCATACGGATGGTGAGAAATTTCCCGACACTTTCGATCTTCCTGTAGTGTTTCGTGTTGACACATATGACGCTGGCGCCGCTCTGTTTGATTATCTCATTCGTCTCGCTCTCCGAAAAATCGGGAAGGATCGGAACGGTGACGGCACCGATGATGACAGTCCCGAGGTACATGATCATCCACATCGGGGAGCTCTCCCCCATTATTGCGACCCTATCACCTTTCTTTACGCCGTTTTTCAAAAGGAACGTCGCCACACACTGGCTGTACCATTTGAGATGAGAGTAGGAGATCGACTTCTCCCTGTCCTCTCCATATACTGAATAGGCGGTAAGGGATGAAAAACGCGATGTTATACACTCGAGGAACGAGGGGAAAGTATAAGATGTAACACACTTCATCCTGAGGCCGTCCTTACGCTTTATGGCCCTGCATTTTCTATATGTTATTTTTTTCTCTTTTTCTTTTCTCTTTTTAGTCATGTG
>CAVHKW010000115.1:3638-5027 GCA_963636745.1 uncultured Oscillospiraceae bacterium
ACGGGCGTTTCCCATACATTCCCGTCACTGTCTTTTACAGTAATGGTGGTTTCCACCGTCTTCCCCGACTCACCGGAGAGAACTACCGCAAAGGAGAGTGGAATCTCGTCTCCGCTCTTGAGACTTCTGTAATATTTATCTCCAGAGAGGACCTTAACATTGTCGTTCTCTTCGAGTGTGACTGTGACGCCACTGAGTCTGCTGTTACCTGAAATATCGAGTACTGCGGTGTATAAGAGCTGAGTGGAAGATGGCACAACGCCGGACGGGTAGTATTTCACTTTTCCGTCTTCCACCTTGATGCTCTTCCAGAGTGCCCTGTAGCTTCTGCTCTTTCCTTCTTCTACAGTAACGCTCTCGTCTTCAAGGAGTTTCCCGCTCGATGTGTCATACCAGCCGGCAAAGACGTATGACGAGTCGGGTGCATCGAGAGTCGGAACGGATGCATTTGTCTCCTCTATCACATACGAGTACCCCGTAACATCGTCCTCAAAGGAAATACCTGAAGTAAGTACGGCGTAAAGGACAGTGTCGGTATAAGGCATTACTATCTCCTCTCCCGGTTCATAAAGGACATTTTCCTTATCTATGGACCATCCCTTGACGAGTGATCCCGAGAAGGAAGTGTCGGATGGAAGAGTAATAGTCTCTCCCGGTTCCACCTTTATAGTCTTCGAATATGTTTTCTTCCCGTACTCTGTCTCGTATGATGCATAAAGCGTCAAAGAGGGCGAGTAATAGCGTGAGTTTTCATAGAGGAAGGATGCCATCTCACTCTTCTCTTCATCGCTCGTGCTGTTGAGTAATCTCTCGAGGAGTGTATCTGTAATCTCCTTACTCACTACAGGATACTCGAGCGCATCCATCAAATTCGATACCTTTATATATTCGTCAACATCTCTCTCTTCATATGCCTTCTCGAGTTTAGTCTCAAGACTCTTAAGGCTGCTCTCGTAGCTCTTTTTGGCATCCTCATAGCTTTTTTCGATCTCACTTATTGAAACATTTGAAAAGTCAAGAGACGAAAATGAGTTAACCTTTTCACTTGTCCCTTCGGCAAAGAGGGAAATTGCCGTTAATGATAACAAAAGAATTGTTAAAGCTTTTTTTGTTCTGTTCATTTTTTTCACCTCGCTATTGACTATAACAAGGAAAAGAGAAAAGAAAAGGAGAGGCACGATTTCGCCATTTTTCTACACAAAAGCGACAAAAATGCTCACTTTCTCTACATAACAGCCTCTGTTGATTACTTTAAGAAAAGAAATTAATATCCGGGTATGGAAGAGAAGAAGAGAAACATGAACGGCTTTCTCGCCGTGTTCTACGCCCTTATACAATACGGCTGGGCCCTTGTTGTTACAATGTACTTCAAGCACACAGGAAAGCTCG
>CAVHKW010000116.1:0-10700 GCA_963636745.1 uncultured Oscillospiraceae bacterium
GTATAGAAGAGTGTGACAAGTATCCAGTCGAGAGAGGAGAGGGAGTATTGGTTACCGAAGCCCCATGAAACAGCCTTTTGAAAGACGTCTGCTAACATCACCTTCTTGAAGAGGCCGTAGGAGAACAGCCTGATGCCGGATGCGAGATTATCGGGATTGAGCTTTTTGAGAGTGGTATCGTTTATTTGGGTGATGAAATCCACGGGGTCCATTAAAGGTCCCATCAGGATCTTCGGGAAATACAGGATGTATGAGAGGTAGTCGAGAATCGAAATCCTCCCGATTTCTCCCTTATGTACCGCTGTGATATATGCAATCTCCTGGAATGTGAAGAAGCTTATGCCGATGGGCTGCACGAGAGAGAGAAGCGTCCAGTGAGTTCCAAAGACCCGGTTCACCATAGAGATTGAGAAATTCGTATACTTGAAAAAGAAGAGGAGCGCTATATTCACCACAACCGGAATCCAGAAAAGAAGACCGCCTTTCTTCGTCTTCTCCATAAGGAGTGCAAAGGCCAGGTTCAAGACGGAGCTCAAAAGGAGAATATAAGAGAGTTTGAAGTCGAAAGCCGTATAGAAGACAAGAGAGGAAAGAATAAGGACAATCTTTCCGGAGATGACATTGATCCTGTTCGACAGAAAGTACAGCACCACCGTAACCGGCATGAAAAGCAGTATGAATACAAACGAATTGAATTGCATCTTTATCCCCCTGAAAAAAAACTATGCCCTCTTTTTCTCTTTCTTCTTCTTTGAGTGTTCAACAACATTGAGGCAGAAGTATTCTCTGTTGATTTTGTCCATTTCTTCCATAAGAGAATCCCTCTTTGCCCTTGCCTCATCTATCGAGAGTGAGTCGAAATCTGTCAGGAGCGACTCGATGTTTTTCTCGACAGCCCAGAGTTCCCCCGCCGCATCGGCATGAACGGTCTTATCTTCATCATCGCGGAAATTGGATGTGTAGAGATTAAGAGAGAGCGAAGAGAGTGTAATGAAACTTGTGATTATATTGATCTGAAGGTTCCCGTGGAAGAAGAACGATATTATTCCCACGGAAGAGACAGCTGTGAGTATTATATCGAGAATCTTGAAAGTCTGGGCCTTCTTGTTCAATCTCGTATATAACGCCCATTGAATTCGTGACGCCTCTCTCACCTCTTCTTTGAGCCTCAGTACCTGTTCTCTTAATTTCTCTTTATCGTCATCCATGATCCACTCCGGGTATATTACAGCGGAAAAGAGAGACTATAGCAATAATCTCTCTTTCCCGTTATGAAGATTTTTCCTAGTTGTCGGAGAACGGAATCCTCTTCGAATAGGTTGTGTGTAAGAGCTCGTGAGCCAAATGGGAGTTCGGCGATATAAGATAATCCTTATAAAGTTCCTGGATCTGAGGGTTGTTGTGGGACTGTCTTATCTTCTGACTCCTGTCATCGGAGTAGAGCGCCATTGCCCTCTTCTCTTTGTAGGTATCGACTATGTCGTGGTCCTCATTGGGGAGGAAACACTCTCTGACATAAGGCTGTCCTCCTCCGTTGACACAGCCTCCCGGGCATCCCATGATCTCTATGAAGCTGTACCTGCTCTTTCCTTCTCTTATTTCATCAAGAAGTACCCTTGCGCTCTTCATACCGCTTGCAACAGCGACATAGATATCCTTTTCTCCTATTGTTATCTTTGCTTCCTTAATGCCGTCGAAGCCTCTTACCGTCCCGAATACGATCTTCTCGTATTCCTTACCGGTGAGGGTATGGTAGGCAGTTCTCAATGCAGCCTCCATGACACCTCCCGTTACTCCGAAGATAACACCCGCTCCTGTTGATTCACTTACGATATCGTTATCGAACGGCTCGTCTGGAAGACGCGTGAAGAGAATTCCGCTTCGTCTTATAAGGCGTCCGAGCTCTCTTGTCGTAAGTACGGCATCGACATCCCTGAGGCCTTCAGATGCAAGCTGCTCTCTCTCCTTCTCCGCCTTCTTTGCTGTACACGGCATAACGGAGACAACGAACATATCCTCGCTCTTTATACCCTTCTTCGGAGCATAGTAATGCTTGAGAATTGCACCGAACATCTCGTGTGGTGACTTACATGACGACACGTGATCGAGTAGATCAGAGTAATAGTACTCGGCGTAGTTTATCCACCCCGGAGAGCATGATGTGATGAGAGGAAGAGGTCCGTTGTTCTTTATTCGCTCGATGAGTTCATTAGCCTCCTCAATTATCGTGAGGTCTGCTGCATAATCTGTGTCGAAGACCTTCTTAAAACCGAGTCTCCTGAGTGCCGCAACCATTTTACCCGTAACGTTGGTTCCGATCTTCATTCCAAACTCTTCGCCGAGAGCGACTCTCACGGCGGGAGCTGTCTGGACAACGACGTACTTACCCTCTCTGAGGGCCTCGTCAACCTTATCAATTTCGCTCTTCTCCATTAGTGCACCCGTCGGACAGACGGAGATGCACTGTCCGCACATGATACACGGGGACGTGTTGAATGTCCTGTTCTCGGCAGGAGCGACGATTGTCTTGAAGCCTCTGTTTTCAAAGCCGAGAATGCCGTTACCGTGTGAATTCTGACAGCGCTGTATACACCTTCCGCAAAGGATGCATTTCGATGTGTCTCTGACGATTGCGGGATTACTTCTGTCGATCGTTATTTCTGTCTTCGAGCCCTGGAACATTCCCTCTCTTGCACCGGTTATCTGGGCGCAGTATAAAAGTTCGCAGTGTCCGTTCTTGTCACACTGCTGACAGTTTAGAGAGTGGTTGGAGAGAAGAAGCTCCACACTTGCACGCCGTGCAGTCGTAGCACGCGGGGACGATATCATAATTTCAAGCCCCTCGCTTACGGGAAATACGCACGATGCGACAAGACCTCTCTGTCCCTTTACTTCGACAAGGCATACTCTGCACGATCCCCTGTTGCATTCCCCGTGGTTATATGTACAGAGTGTCGGGATTTCGAAACCGCAGCGCCGCGCGGCATCATGAATTGTGAGGCCTTCCTCAACCTGATAATTCTGTCCTTCTATCTTTATGTTAACTAATGACATACACCACCCCTCAAATCTTATCTATAGCGTCAAAGCGGCATGTTGCCTTACATATACCACACTTGAGACACTTGCTCTGGTCAATTTCATATGGTGATTTTATAACACCCTTGATAGCCTCCGCAGGACAGTGCCTTGCACAGGAAGAACATCCACGGCACTTGTCCTTGTTGATGACGTACTTCAAAAGGCTCTTACAGACTCCGGCACGACACTTCTTCTCGACAACGTGTTCAATGTATTCCTCTTTGAAATTCCTCATCGTCGATAGAACCGGGTTTGCTGCAGTCTGCCCGAGAGCGCAGAGCGATCCTATTTGAATCGTTGATGCAAGCTCCTCGAGTTCCCTGAGGTCATTCTCCGTTCCGTTACCGGCGGTTATTCTCTCGAGGTACTCGAGCATTCTCTTTGTACCTATCCTGCAGTGGGAGCACTTTCCGCAGGACTCGTCACATATGAACTCCATGTAGAACTTGGCGACATCGACCATACAATTGTCTTCGTCCATGACTATTGCGCCGCCGCTTCCCATCATGCTTCCACGATCCTTGAGTGTCTCATAGTCGATCTCTGTGTCGAGATCCTTCTCGGTGAGACACCCTCCCGACGGTCCTCCCGTCTGGATGGCCTTAAACTTCTTCCCGTTCGGGATTCCTCCGCCTATATCGTAGATGAGTTCTCTCAGCGTTGTCCCCATCGGAACTTCAACAAGTCCCACATTGTTTATCTTTCCGCCGAGTGCAAAGACCTTAGTGCCCTTACTCGTCGCGGTTCCGAGGGATGAGAAACTCTCCTTCCCGTTTCTGAGAATGTAGGGAACAAGAGAGAGTGTTTCGACATTGTTTACGATTGTAGGCTTCCCCCAGAGTCCGCTTACTGCAGGATACGGCGGTCTCGGGCGGGGATTACCGCGCTTTCCCTCTATCGAGTTTATAAGCGCCGTCTCTTCTCCGCATACGAATGCACCGGCTCCCAGCCTTATATGAGCATGAAACGAGAACCCGGAGGAGAGAATATTGTCCCCCAGGAGTCCGATTTCTTCGGCCTGCTTTATTCCTATCTGGAGCCTGTGGACTGCTATGGGGTACTCGGCTCTGACGTAGAAATAACCGTTCTCTGCCCCTATTGCATAGCCAGCGATCATCATGCCCTCAATTACTGCAAGAGGATTTCCTTCAAGTATGGACCTGTCCATGAAGGCGCCCGGGTCTCCCTCGTCGCCGTTACATATTACGTACTTCTCCCCTTCCTTCTGGTCATAGGCGAACTTCCATTTGCGACCTGTCGGGAATCCCGCACCGCCGCGTCCCCTGAGTCCGGAATCGAGAATCTCGTTAATGACAGCCTCCCTCTCCATTTTGAGTGCTTTCTCAAGGCCTTTGAACGCCCCCGATCCCAGGGCTTCCATTATATCTTCAGGATTGATCATGCCGCACTCTTCGAGAGCTATTCGATGCTGCTTTTTGTAGAACGTTATATCATCCTGCTTCTTAACTTTTTCTTTGGTTACCGGATCGACATATAAGAGTCTCTCGACTATCTCACCCTTTATAAGATCCTTCTCTACAATCTCCTCGACGTCGCTTACCTTCACACCGTGGTAGAGCGTGTCCTCGGGGAAAATCTTGACAAAAGGTCCCTGCGAGCAGAAGCCGAAACATCCGACCTGATTTACGCTTATCCTCTCATCAAGGCCCTTCTCCTTTATAAGAGAAGACATTTTCTCAAGTATTTCATGTGATGAGGAAGAGACACATCCCGTTCCGCCGCATATTACGACACTGCGCTTCCCGCTCTTGCCGTTGATCTTCTTCTTGAAAATCCCGGCCTGTTCCTTCTGTATTCTGTCGAGTTCTTCGAATGTGTTAATTCTCTTCATACTTCGTTTCAGCCTCCATCTTCATGATATCTTCGATAATGTCCTCGACGGCAGCGACATCGACCTTCGGGTAAACACGTCCGTTTATGGAGACTGCAGGTGCGATTCCGCATGCTCCGAGGCACCTCAGTGCATCTATCGTAAAGAGACAGTCGGGGGTCGTTTCTCCCGGCTTTATTCCGAGAAGCTCGGAAAACTTCTCGATGACAAGCTCGGCCCCCTTAACATAGCACGCCGTCCCGAGGCAGCACCCGATAATGTATTTTCCTTTGGGCTTGAGGGAGAAAAATGAATAGAATGTTACTACTCCGTATATCTCGGCAACACTTATTCCCGTCTCTTCGCTCACCACCTCCTGTACTTCAAGGGGAATATATCCAAACTCTTTCTGGATATCACTTAAGATCATCATCAACGGTGTTTTTTCGTTTCTGTAGCGATTACATATCTCTCTGATTTCTAATAGAGCATTACCACTTATCTTCACAGTTGTCCTCCTCTAAACCGACACGATATCTAATTATCTATAATTATGTATCCATAAGTTTAAAGAAGCAAATGTTTATTTATTCCGAATTTTAGAACTTTCCGCCGCGTCCCGAGTGTGTCATCCCCGATGGTGAGGAGTGGAAGGACTGAGAGGGCCTATTGTCGTCGCTCTTGATCCTGACGACAGTAGTATTGGAGTAGAGGAAGATATCTCTCAATACATTCACTTTGAATGACCCGGGTACAACAAAGTCGTCTGCGTTGTTCACCTTCCCTATATTCCTGAGTTTTCTCTTTCTCGATTGAACAAAGAGAGAGGAGAGAAAGAAGCCCAGAAAAAGAGAATAGAAGAGCGGTGCGTAGGGCGAGAATTTCTTCTCCTCTCCGCTCTCCTTTTGAGTGCTGAGGGAGACATACTCATCATACGGTCTCTTTTCTGCCGAGAGAATTATGTAATCGGTCCAATTGGAGAAAGCCGTGTAGTAATCTCCACTCGAGAGATAGGGAAAGAGCACGCCGTTGAGGTTCCTGTCCGAGAGGGCATCTCCTCCGAGGGCGTACATGGCGTAGCCTGTGGTCGAGATGTAGTATTCGCGTTCCCCCATGTTGAGAAATAGAACAACTCCATCTTTTCCGTACTCATCTCTCTCGATATATAAATCCGCCCAGTCACGCGTGGTGCATCCGTGGGAGGAAGTATCGGAGAGGATGACGGCACTTATCCCGGTTTTCTCCTTTACATTTTCCAGGGCATACGAAAGTGTTTCCTTTTCGCTACTGCTCAAAAGAGCAGCGTTGTCGACTACGTACTCTGAAGAATAGAGGGAAAAAAGCGGAAATAAAAATAGGAGAAACAGAATTATCTTTTTCATAGTGCCCACGCGAGATAGAAAAGGAGGAAGAAAAGAGAAGAGAGTACAAGGGTACCGAGCGCCGTATCTTTTCTCCCCCGCTTTCTGTCATAGGGAAGGTCGCCCACGAATTTCCCAGTCTCTCCGTTCACCGCAAAGAGGTAGTCCTTTCCCTCCCACTTTGTAGAGAGGAGCCACACGGGAAGAAGTGCGTACTGGCATTTACCGTCTTTAAGATCCACTCTCTCTGTCTCCTTTCTCACATCAATAAAGCCGTCCGTCGTCTTTTTCATATACTTATCGACGGAGTTTTTTGCTCTTTCGATGGCACGCGGTCTTGAGTCGGAAGCCGACACATCATATTTATCTGCAAGAAAACCCGCGAGAAACGCCGTGTCGAAGTCGACTGCCGCGCTGTAATCATAGGGAGAGAGAGACTCCATCATCTCGTCCGAGATTTTAGAGCTCCCGTCAACGGGAATCTTCTCGAAGGAGAGAGTCCCCTTTCTCTCTAAAAGGTAGTGTTCGGTACGTGTGTATACGTAGCGGGAATCACTCCATGAGATGACCTTCTTCGCCCTGTATGTCACACCGGCATCGGTGAGAGAAGAAAAGAGCCACACGGGGACATAGACTCCCTTGATTTCATCTAAGTGTGCTTCGTCCTTGAAGACACTGCTGAGATATCTTTTTTTCATCAATGCCTTTTTGAAACACTCCTCCGCCTCCTTCTTGTTCTTCTTGAAGGGAATCACAATGTCGGGCTTAAGAAGTCCCTCGACTTTATCCGTGAGGATTACGTTGTTGGAGCAATATGGACACGTTGTCGATATAAGCGTCCCGGACGTGATTATCTCACCCCCGCACGAAGGACATATATAGTGCATGAGGCCGTCGTCGTTCCATTCGTTTTGGGACGCAGAGAAAGAGATGGTGTCGCTCTTCTTTTTCTCCTCGGAGAGTACACGCTCTCCTTCCTTCACGCTCTCTATGTCGAAAGTGGAGTCGCAATACGGACACTTGAGGCTCTGTGTGTCGCTGTCAAATGCCACAGTGCCTCCGCACGATGGACATTTATACTCCTTGGTCATTACACTCTGTCCTCATCAGTAAACCTGTCACCGCACTGGGGGCAGAAGCGTGGAGGTTTGGAGGGGTTTTCCGGCACATAGCCGCAGTTCGAGCAGCGGTAGCGTACACTCTCGGGTCTCTTCTTTCCGCACTCGGGACAGAAAGCACCGTAGTTTTCACTTCCGCAGGAACAAATCCAGCTCTGCTTTGCTTTTTCTTCTCTCTTCTTACCGCACTCCGTGCAATAGAGGCCGTCGTTATGTGCCCCGCAGGAACATACCCACTCCGATGTCTTTTTCTTCTCGTCCTTGAAGAGGGAGTTTACATCAATGCCACCCGCATTCGAAGCCATGTTTATTCCGACAAAACCGTTGAAAGCACCACTCGGGTTCTTTGCAGCCTCTTTCATCGCCGTACTTGCCGCTTCGACCATGGTGCCGCGCGCCATCTCGCGCCCGCTCATCATATAAGCCTTCTGGGCATCCTGGATCATTTTCGATACATCGTCGGGTACGGTAAGCGAGCTGATGGCGACAGTCGAAATTGTAAGACCGCGCTTTTTACTCCACTTCTGTGAGAGTTCTCTGTTGAGAGCATCCTCAAGCTCAGCGGTATGATTCACGATCTCGTAAGGCCTGAGGGAGAGCGCACTGAGTCTTCCGAAAGCCGGCTGGAGAGCCGATATGAACTCGCTTTTGAGCTGCATATCGATATTGCTTCTCTTGTAGCTCTCCTCCATATTGCCGCATAGATTGACATAGAAGGTCATGGGGTCTGTTATCCTGTATGAATAGACACCCGAGCAGCGGACCGAGCAGTCGAGATCGAGATTGAGCTTTTCGTCCACCACTCTGAAAGGCACGGGATTAGCCGTCCCGAACTTGTTGTCGAGGATCTCCTTGGTGTTGAAATAGTAGACTCTCTGAACTCTTGCCTCTTCCCCGCCGTATGTGAATCTTCGTCCCATTGTCTTGAAGATGTCGACTATGCCCTTTCCGAGGCTTCCGTAGAATATGCTGGGCTCGGAAGATTTATCATATGTGTACTCTCCGCTCTCGGCACATAGATCAACGATTTTCCCCTGGTCGACTATCATCATGCACTGTCCGTCGGCAACCACAATTCCCGATCCCTGGGATATTATATTGTCGCTGCCCTTATTGGACGAGCCCCTGTTTGTTCTCTTCTTTCCGCGTACGGCAAGAGTATCGGAATCAAGTGAATCACAGTAAAAAAATTCTTTCCATTGGTCGCGGAGTGTTCCGCCTGCAGAGCCTGCCAATGCTCTTATAAGTCCCATATCATCCTCCAGTTAACTCAATCATAAATATAGCACATGAATATGGCATAGTAATGACAAAAATACTACTATTGAACCATGGTTGACTGGAAGGAATATTTCAAAAAGGAAGAGCTCGATAGGGGGCGGGAGCTGTTTAACGAGGGAGCCTTGTCATCTTTTAAAGAAGACAGTGGGAACTATTCGGCACGAATCGAGGAAAGAGGGATATGGTACTTTGCCTCCCTTACTTTGAAAGACGGGAAGATAAGTAATCCCAAATGCAGATGCGGCTCGGCAAAAAAATACATATACTGCCGTCACATGGCATCTCTTCTTTGTGCTGTCGAGAACGGCCCCGTAAAAAAGGAAAAAGGAAAAACAATTACAAAAAAGAAGGAAGAAGGACCGAAGCATTACTACATAACTCTCAAGGAGAAAAGCGACGGAGAATTTCATTATCTTTCGCTTTCGAATTCGCTTTTAGTCTACAAACCGAAAAAGGGAGCTTATACAAAGGGTCTTGAACTTTACTCCTCCGGAGCTGTCTCCACTCCTGCTGTCGAAGAGGCGGAGAGCGGCGGCGAAAGATACATTTTCTATCGCGTGAAGGTTCAGGACGGCGAGTATACATACAGCGTCAACATAAGAATAGGGAAAGACGGAATCACATCATTTATATGTACCTTACCATGGTACTCGCATAGTAAAGACGACCTATGCGGAACAACGAAAAAGAACAAAGACGGAATAATCGAGCTCTGTGCACACAAAACCGCGGCACTTCTGTCGTTAATCGACTATCTCGAAAAGAATCCCGACACCATCGACTACTCGGATGACGAGGCACTCGACTTCGTGAAGAATTTCAAGAAAGAGAAGAAGATACTTCCGAGGGAGGCCTTATGCGGAGAAGAGGTCGATATCGAGCCGACACTCGTGGAAGATGATGACAGAGACGGTGTCTTTCTTTCCCTGAAGCTTATTCCCGGGAACGGACGCTCCTACAAAATAAAGCACATAAAGGATTTTCTCGATAAATACAGGAACGGGGGAACTTTCCTCACCCAGTCGGGACTATCGATTGCACTCGATTCAGCAATGCTTACAGAGCGTGGAGAGAAAATAATCGCTCTTCTCTCGGCATTGGAGAGGGAATACGTATACCGCTACAAAACAGTATATCCGCTTTACCATCTCAGTGATGAAATCAAGCTTAATGACGATCTCGATATCTTCTACGACAAAATGAACGGCATAGATATCCTCTTCTCTAACACACATCTACTCGGCTTCAGAGATAAAGACCCCGAGCTCTCCATCGTCATAGACGAAGAGAGAAAAGACGGATCCTTTGTCGGAATAAGAGTAAGCGGAACGATAAAGGGAAAGTATCAGAGTAAGAATTACATATATTGGTTCGAAGACGGTTATCTCAACAGGGGGGAGAAGAAGAAACTTGGCGATGCCGTGACATTGACTAAGACTACTGAGGAAGACGGCTCATTCTCGTTTGTCGTCGGAAAGAAGATAATCGATCCTTTCTACAGCCGTGTTCTTCCCGTCCTCAGGCGTTACGGCAGGGTCGAAGACAACGCCTACGACAAAATCGAGGAGAAATTGTCGCCGCCTGTTGCTCCTGTCTTCTATCTTGACTCTCTCTCGGGAAAGATAGTGTGCTCGGCAAAGATAAGAGAAGGCAGCACCGAGTACGATGTACTCTCTTCGTTAAAGAATTTCCATGACAAATTCTCCATTATTGAAGACGAGATGAAAGAAACCCTCTCCTCTGTTTTCACCGGTCCCCATATAAATTACAGAATGTGGTCTGTGGAGGAAAACGACGAGAAGGAATATGCCTTTCTCAGATACGGCCTCAATGTTCTTCTTGAGGAGGGAGAGGTAAATGCAACCGACTCATTCAAAAGACTCGCCGTAAAGAAGATGCCTCATATAACCTCCACTGTCGAGATTGACGAGAAGGACGACTCCGTCCTCAACTTCGTCCTCGACACAGGCGGACTCTCGATCGAAGACCTTGTCGCCATCCTCAACTCATACAACGCAAAGAAGAAGT
>CAVHKW010000117.1:0-9593 GCA_963636745.1 uncultured Oscillospiraceae bacterium
ATAAAGACCATCAAAACTGTCTCTAAAAGTTTCTCCCCTATTCTTTTTCTCATTCGAGTATCCTTCATCCTCTATTCCTTCTCTGCATTCCAGAAGAAGAAACCATCCTGGATAATTATGTTACTCAGTCTCACTGAGGAGGCATAAACAGTTGAATAGTGCCCTGCGACATATACGGGATTGTAGTCCCATATTCTCTTCTGACCTTCCTGCCATATTGATTCTGCTTCCTCGAGATCAGAGGCACTATTAAGAGCATCCATTGTCTCTGTTACTACACTCTCCTCTTCTACCCAGCCAGGGTATGATGGAGAGAGATAACTCTTCATCTGCGGAATCGGAACGGATGTGTATGCCGATATGAAGATATCCCATGAAGAGGAGGAAGATCTCTCTTCATAGAAGGTCGCCCAGTCCGAGACTATTATTTCAACATCTATTCCTATATCTTCAAGATTCTCTTTTATGACAAGAGCTATCTTATCGAGATTACTGAGGTTTGATGTGAGAACTCTTATTTTTGTTACATCTTCTCCATTAAGCAGCTCTTCTGCCTTGTCGGGATTCCTCTCTCTGTATGGGTTGTCATCAATGACACTCCATTCCTTTTGATGGCACTCCATGTAGTTGGACGAGGTGTCCCAGAGGCCGTCCATGCCGTAGCATGATGCCATGAGCATCTCTGATGAAAGCGCATAACTTACCGCCTGTCTTACTCTCTCACTAGACAAGGGACCTTCCTTCTTATTGTAGACAAGTGTAATGCTTCCGCTTTCGTCACCTGAAAGGAGGGAAAGCTTATTGTTCTTTTCGATACGGGAGAAATCAGCTGTCATGACATCGTTGATGAAATCATACTGTCCGCTCTCGAGACCTAATAGTCTCGTAAGACTGTCGGGAACAAAATAGTATGTAAGCTTTTCTTCTTCCGCACTCTTTTTTCCCCATCTACCGTTACTCTCGTCTCCATATCCGGAATATTGATCAAACTTTCCGAGGACTATCTTTTCTCCGGGACTCCAGCTATCAAGCATATAAGGTCCTGTTCCTATAAAAGATGTAACAAGAGAAGTACCATCTATTACCTCTTCAGGCATAATTACAGCTTCCTGGGGACTTGATGCTATTAAGGATGGAAGAAAGAGAAGGGAGGTATCAGAAACGATTTCAATCGTATGGCCATCAACTACATAAAAGGAGGAGTCTCCAGTTATCTCCTTTGCTCTTGAATATAGAGCGAGGTATCTGTTCATTGACGAGGCCACGTCCTCTGCTCTCATCTTCTTTCCGTTATGAAAGAAGACATCGTCCCTTATAACAAAGGTGAGTCTTCTGTTGTTATCACTTAAAGAGTAGCTCTCTGCAAGCTCTTCTCTTATATTACCGTCCCCATCCAATACAAGGAGCTTTTCGTATATATTACCGGAGGCTATAATCCTTCCCATCAAAGTGGAGTTTGTCATGATATCGAGTGTGACGGGCTCCTGAGATATGGCGATATTGATACCATCCCCGCGTCCCCTATCCTTACAGGAAGACAAAAGTAACACCATACTCATTAACAGAATCAATACTCTTCTCATGTCCCAATAGAATATTGTTTATTCGCCTTTTGTTGAATTACCTTTCTCCCTCGTTGCCGTTGAATCCATCCTTTTTCCAGGAAGGGTTATATTCCCGAAGAGGCTATAAACGAGAACTGTACATAGACAAAATGAGGGCCGGAGATAACCTCCAGCCCCGCAAAACTCAAATAAGAGCATTCTACTCAGACTTAGAAACAACTTTCCAATTGCTTCCGTCTGCTACTGCTTCATAGCCTTCAGCGATATAGTCTTCCGGCTTTGAAGAGTAGACTCCGCCCTTCAATACTTTCTTGTCTGTCATTTCACTCAATTTCACAGCACCTTTATCAGAATTACCGACAAACTCACCGCCGTTGACAACAAGAGTTACGTAGCTTGCTGTTGCAACTTTCTTATTGTTATTTTTAGCATCATTTGGAATTCCTTCATATACAGCATACCCGTTCTCGCTTATGAACTTACCGGAATTGACAACAACGTCAAGCTTCTTTGCATAGCCGTCGTTACTTGTCATAGAAAGAGCTGCTCCTGTGTCAACGCTTCCGTTTGATGTGTCTTCTGAAGGATCGGCAAATTTACCTGTGGACTTATATGTTCCTCCGTCAATTGTGACCTCACCTGACTTAAGGCTGAGCGCATTCGATGCATTAATGGTCGTATTCTTGATATTCCAGACAGCATATCCTGCTGCATATATACCGCAGTAATCGTCATCGGAAGCATCTTCTGTACTCTTTGTCTGGGTGATTTTTACATTATCGAGATTGAATACAGGGACATTGCCTGTTGTGCCGTTGCTCTTTCCATTTGTGTATAAACCACATACTGATGCATTGATCGTTGTCCCTTTTAAATTAACGACTACACCATAACTGGATCCTGGGTTAGCATCATAACCTTCATCAGATTTAAGAGATACAGTGGATATCCCCCTCTGTCCTTCGATTGTTATTCCCTCTCCGACTGTAAGAACCGTAAAATTCTGCTGGTCTGTAGTCGAGCCGTATACCCAGAAAACGGAGTTGTCTCCACCATCCGAAGTCTTCACCGTTCCTTTTCCTGATAAGGTGAGTGATGCACCTTTTACACGAATACGTTTCTTGACTGTCAATGTATGTCCATTGAGGTCTATCTCGACTGACTTCTTCTCGATGTCCTGTTCAGTGTCGTTTGCAAGGTCGATATCATCAGTAAGAACGATCTTTTTTACATCTTCCTTTCCCAAAGCTGTGGTGAATGCATCCTTATTGGCAACGCCATCTGCTGTTTCTACATACTCGCAGACAGTGCACTTTCTCTCGACTTTTCCGTCTTTTGAAGATGCTTTCCATTCGCCAAACGTATGCGCAGCAATCTCGGACTTCTCACCACACTCACATACATGCCAATGGTTTGTTTCATCATACTTCCATTCTGTGCCGTATGCGTGTTCGTGTTTCGGCTCGTCACATGAGATGATGACAAGAGCGACTAAGAGGCATAGTAATGCCATAAAAAGATTTCTTTTCATTATTTTCCCCTTTCCAGGATCTCTCCTAGTTGCTCTAGGATACCCCCCCCGGTATAAAAGCAAGGGAATTTGTGCTCTCCTCAAAAAAAAGCCCCCATCTTTTGTGACGGGAGCACTCTTTGTTTGTTTTTCTCTCTTATTTCGGCTGCTTTCCGATATATGCGAGGATTCCGCCGTCGACGTAGAGGATGTGTCCGTTGACGAAGTTGGATGCATCGGATGCAAGGAAGACTGCAGGTCCCTGAAGATCCTCGGGAGTTCCCCATCTCTCTGCGGGAGTCTTTGCAACGATGAAAGCATCGAATGGATGTCTTGATCCGTCGGGCTGTCTTTCTCTGAGAGGTGCTGTCTGGGGTGTTGCGATATATCCCGGCCCGATACCGTTACACTGGATGTTGTATGAGCCGTATTCGGAAGCGATGTTCTTTGTGAGCATCTTCAAGCCGCCCTTTGCTGCAGCATAAGCGGAAACTGTTTCTCTTCCGAGCTCGCTCATCATTGAACAGATGTTGATGATCTTACCGCCGCCCTGCTTGATCATCTGCGGGATAACTGCCTTGGCACAGATGAACGGAGCATTGAGGTCAAGGTCGACTACTGCTCTGAAATCCTCTGCACTCATCTCTGTCATCGGGATTCTCTTTATACATCCTGCGTTGTTGACGAGGATATCGAGACGGCCGTACTTAGAAATGATCTTTTCGGCAAGCTCTTTTACCGCTGTTTCGTCTGTGACATTGCATACATAGCCCTCTACATCGTCCATGCCGCATCTCTTGTATTCCTCGAGGCCCTTATCAACAGATTCCTGGCGGGATGTATTGAATATGACCTTTGCGCCTGCATCATGATAAGCCTTGCAGATAGCCATTCCTATTCCATAGCTGGCACCTGTTACCCAAGCAACCTTTCCCTTTAAGGAAAATGAATTCATGTCCATAATAATGACTCCTATTTGTTATATAATGATAGTACGGCCGGTTAAGCCGTACTTTACGCTACATTTTTGTATCTTAAAGCTCTAGAGCTTATCGATAAGCATCGAACACTTTCCGGACGGAATAGGAAGTGTTTTCTTCTTTGCGTCGTCTACTATCTCTATAGTGAAGTAGTAGAGTTTCTCGCTCTCGAGTCTTATCTCCCATCCTCTCTGGTTCTTGTTCGAGAGAATTGTTATGAGATTCTTCTTCAATGAAAGATGCTCGATTCCCATTGCCTCGAGGGTCTCTATTGTCCAGTAGACTGTCTTTCTCGGAAGAGAGATATCGAAACCGAGGATATTCTCAATGCAGAGTGATATCGCAATAAGCCCGATTGACGGAAGATATCGCTTTCTGTTGACCATTCCTTCCGGCATCTCGGCAGGACCTTCGCTCATCGGCTTATAAAGCTCCCATGCGTCTCCCGTCTTGTCCTCTCCAGGATGGAGAGTATCGAGGATGAAGTACATGTGTCTTATTGCACACTCGCGGGCGAAGATGAACGAGTCATAGTTCACAAGGCCCTTGATGATTATGTAGTTCATGAATGAGGAGACGGAACCCGAATAGCCGTTACCGCTCTCCGAGAAGTATTTATTGGACCTGGGAAGTGTCGAGAAGGGGTTATCGGTACCGAACTCTCTGTCATCCTTGAGGGAGTCGATTAGAAGCGCTGCATACTCGTCATTCGGAATCTGCGCTAGAAGTGTCCAGTATGCTCCTATATGCCTGTTCTTTATCTGCTCCCCGTTCTCGTCAAGGTCATAGTAGAAGTTGTCCTCTCCCGACCACATCATGGAGTTTATTCTTGTCTTGAGGGCGAAGTATACTCTCTTGTATCTGAAGGCAAGTTCCTTGTCGTTCAGGATGTCCCCGATATTGGAGAGATAGAGAGCGAATACCGTCATGGCTGCATTGAAATCAATGTAGTATTTAGCGCCTTCTCTCGGAAGGTTACCCATATGCATCGTAGACTCGGGAACAGCATAGAGCCCGTTCTCGGTGAGGAAGTTGGTCTTGAGCCATTCAAAATACTTCTCAAGGAATGGAACAACATCCTTAAGTCTCTTCTTGTTTCCGATCTTGTGATAGAAAACAAACTCAACGTAAGGGAGAAGCGGTATTGTGACTCCGAGAGGATTATCATCCGTTACTACAGCTTCATCGGTGTCGATGTTATATGCTTCGGCGATTCTTCCATCGGCTTCCTGCCTCTCATAGAAATAATCGACCATCGAATAGGGGCTGTATATTTGATTGGAATATACCAGGAAGAGAGAGGAGAGCGACACGTCATAAAGATTTATGATATTGCTGTTGTTATGAGTGAAATAGCCCTCGGGGAACTTTCCGTTCTTGTCCCCGCTCTTCCAAATTTCCTCCAACCAAACCCAGGCTCTGTCATACATATCGACGAAATCCTGATCATAAAAATGAATTCCTGGTACGCTTTCCTTAATCATCTTTTTTTCACCACTTTTTCCAGCCCCCCAACATTTTGGGCGCTTTACACGGTATTATAATGATACAGTCCGTGAGGGGGTCTGTCAAACAGAATTTTTATACATTTATTTTATTAATGTATAACGAATTGACTCTATAAATATGGAGATTTACCGGTACAATTTAACAGCGCCTGAGAGGATTTCTATCTCGAAATGCCTGCCCTTACGCGAAAACTCCTCACCGTCGACATGTGAGACTATCAAATCCCTGTCGGAGGAGATCTCCACTCTTTTCGCCTTTCCGTATCCGAAGTTGACGCTGTCGCTGACCATGGCTCCCTTGAAGAATTTGAGGGCCATTTTGATTATCCCCCACCCCTTGAAGACCTTCTTCGTGTACATATAGTCGAGTAGGCCGTCATCTATTTCGGCAAGCGGCGTCATTAAAAACGAGGATCCCATTCTTCTTCCGTTGTTGCAGCTGAACTGCTGGGAAATTAGATCAAACTCCTCGTCGTCGATCTTTACATGGAGGTTATAACCCTTCGGTGGATTAAATAGGATGTGGATGAATGCAGCGACGTAGCTTATAACACCGTTGAGGTGCTTATAAGACTGGGCGAGAAAATTGACCATAGGTTCGAAACCGAATCCCATACCGTTGAGAAAGTATCTTCCCCTCTCTCTGTCAGTTCCCTTTGCAAAGCCTACATCGGTCGCCTTCGCATCACTCTTGAGGATAATATCGACAGCCTTCTCCACATTGTTCGGGATACCGCATATCCAGGCAAAGTCGTTGCCGCGTCCGACGGGGATGATTCCCATCTTCGTCTTCTCGTGGTTTTTTGCTCTCATAATGCCGTTTATGACTTCGTTGACAGTGCCGTCCCCGCCTGCTGCGATGATTGTCGTAAATCCCGATTCGACTCCGCTTTTCGCCAGCTTCTCGGCGTGTCCCTTTCCGGAGGTATATGCAACGGCACACCTCCTGTTGTTGCGGGAGAATATATCTACTATCTTTTTCGCTTTACTCCTGCCCCGGCCCTTGGAAGCGTTGGGGTTGATTATCAAAAGAATGTTGTCTGTCATAGCTGTAATTTCATTTTGTATGTAAATGAGGGCCGTTGCAAGACATATGAGAGTTCTTTGTTGGCAAATTAAAGTCCTCTCACCACAAGATTAAAGCATATCGTCTTAAATTTCTGCTTTCTCCCGGATACGATGAGTTCATCTTTTTGTGCTGCGTTTTTTCTAACAACATTTTTCTTTAACAACCCCAAAAGTAGACTTTGAAAGTAGACTTTGAAGTGTACTTTGAGTGTACTTTAAACCCTCAAAGGATTGCATTCTTGAGGTTATAGCCCCGGCTGTGTCGTTTGTTTCCCCTCATTTTCGAGTACAAATGTGAATAGTGCGGGAGTTTATACTCTTTTCACTGACGACAGCGCATAAAATTGTTATACTCTATCCTGTCAGGAGAATTATTATATGTGGTTCGACAACTTGAAAGAAAAGAGACTTTGGCAGTATTTCAATGAAATATCATCCGTTCCGAGAGACAGCGGTAAGGAAGATGGAATCAGAGCTTACCTTCTTGACTGGGCGGAAAAACATAACATAGAGGCCGTAGTAGACACGGCTGGAAACGTCATCATGAAGAAGAAAGCAACACCGGGATGCGAAAACCTCAAACCCGTTGCACTCCAGGGCCATATGGACATGGTATGTGTAAAGAGAGAGGGGTCGAATCATGACTTTACAAAGGACCCGATCGAGATAGTCAACGAAAACGGATGGATCCATGCAAAGGACACATCCCTCGGTGCCGACAACGGCATAGCTCTCGCCATGATTCTTGATCTCTTCAGCGACGAGAACTACGAACACGGACCTCTTGAAGCTATATGTACAGTAAACGAAGAGGTCGGGCTCTCGGGAGCATTCGGCCTCGAGAAGAAATATGTAAGTGCCCGGAAGATGATCAACATCGATAACGAAGAAGAGGGCTTCTTCTGTATAGGATGCGCGGGTGGACTCGATGCAACGGCAACGAAAAAGCTCATAAGACGCAGAGTCGAAAAGGGAGAAGCAGTCTCTGTCGAGATAAGCAATCTCCTCGGCGGTCACTCCGGTTCCGATATTAACAAAGGCCGCTGCAATGCCATCATGGCTTTTGCACGTTACCTTTCGGTTCTTCCGTCCTACCGTCTTGTATCGATCAAGGCGGGAACAAAGAGAAATGTCATCCCGTCTTCTCTCAAGGCAGTCATCGTTGTTCCCAACAGCAGGGATGCAATAGAGACGGCATCCATTCTCGAGGAAGAGCTCAGAGTGGAGTTCTGTAAGGGAGACGGGAATATTACAATCTCCGTTAAGGAGGCAAAGATGCCGAAGACTGCTGTCATAGAGAAGGAAAGCAGAAGAGTCGGCAACGCACTTCTCTCCTCCCCCTCCGGTGTCCAGGCTTATTCCCAGACTCTTGACGGCATTGTAGAGACAAGCGCAAACATGGCTATCGTCAAACTCGATAAGGCAGACTTCTCCGCTGTCTTCTCGATTCGTTCCTCCATTGAAAGTGCAAAGAAGAATGTTGCAAGAATAATAAGTGCAATCTATTCGGAAATAGGAGCTGATGTTGCTCTCGGCGACGGCTACCCGGGATGGCTACCGAATCCTTCCTCTCCTCTTGCCGTCACACTCCCCGGGGCTTACAGGAGAATCACGGGAAAAGAGCCTCTTGTTACAGCCATCCATGCCGGCTTGGAGTGCGGTGTCATCAACGATCGTATCCCGGGAATGGACAGCATCTCGATTGGACCGAACCTCTTTGATGTACATTCAGTCAATGAACACCTCGAAATAGAATCTGCTGAAAGGCTCCTGGAATTCCTTAAAGCAGTTCTTAAGGAAATTGCATGAAAACAACGAAGATAAGCGACACCTATCACATAATCGAATTCGATAACGGCAGCGTCATCCACCTTGTCGGAACTGCCCATGTATCGAAAAACAGTGCCGAAGAAGTAAAGGAAATAATAGAGAAGGAACACCCTGACAGGGTTTGTATAGAACTCGATGACGGAAGAATGAAGAGCAAAAGCAGGGATTCCTCCTATGAGAACATGGACATAAAGAAGGTATTCAAGGAAGGAAAGGGCTTCCTTCTTCTTGCAAATACCGCTCTTGCTTCCTTCCAGAAGAGGATGGGTGCCCAGACGGGAGTGGACCCGGGAGAGGAGATCCTCGGAGCTGCAAAGATAGCAAAAGAGATGAACATCCCCGTATCACTCTGCGACAGGGAGATACAGATCACATTCCGCCGCGCCTGGGCCAAGAGCTCCTTATGGAACAAGTGCAAGCTCCTTGCGACTCTCATCTCGGCATCATTCTCCAACGAGAAGATAAGTGAAGAGGAGCTTGAAGAGCTCAAGAACGAGGAGACTCTTGAATCGATGATGAAGGAAGTTGCCAAAGAGCTTCCATCGGTGAAAGAGGTACTTATCGACGAAAGAGACAGATATCTTGCAACTTCAATATATAAGGCAGAAGGAAAAGTAAAGGTAGCGGTAATAGGTGCCGGACACACACAGGGCATTATAAAGACCCTCGAGAAACTCGAGAGCGGCCTTCTCGATACCGACACATCATCAATAACTGAAATTCCAAAGCCGAGTAAGTGGTCAAAGGCCCTCGAGTGGATTGTCCCCGTCCTGATTGTCGCCCTCGTCGTCGTCGGCATCTTCACATCCGGATGGGACCAGGGCCTCAAAGCCTTCCTCTATTGGGTGATTGCGAATGCCTCATCGACATTCATCTTCACGCTCATCGGAGGAGCAAGTCTCCTGACATGTCTTCTCAGCGGTGTCACAGCTCCGTTCTTTGTCCTCAACCCCGTCCTCGGTGTCGGACTATTTGCCGGAATATGGCAGGCGACTTTCAAGCCTCCCAAGGTAAAAGACTTCGAGAATGTGAACAATGACGCACTCTCTCTCAAGGGATGGTATAAAAACAGGATACTCAAGTGTCTTGTCGCCTTCCTTATGAGCAGCCTGGGCTCGATTTTCGGATCTCT